>JBCDBL010000009.1:0-46872 GCA_039183635.1 Pseudomonadota bacterium | reverse complement strand
TTCAGCCACGACAATAGGGTTGGACGCCTCATCGTCAAAGGAACCGTCGTCGTCCGCAGCGTCCGTTTCATCGGGCAGCGGCGCAAGGACATAAGCCGGCGCCGATTCGGCGGGCAAGGGATCTTTATGGTCGTTATGGTGATTTTTCAGTCTACGCTTGTACCGACGCACGCGCTTTTCAAGTTTTGCAAGAGAATCTTCAAACGCACCGTAAGCCTCCCCCCCTTCGCCCTGGGCGTTCAGAATAATGCCGGAACTTAAGTGCACAACGCAATCGCAGCGCAAAAAATGCGCTTCCCTGGAGAAGATCGCCTGGGCCTCGGCGGGACGGCCGAAATATTTGCCAACGCCTTCATTCATTCTTTCAGCGACATGGGCTTGCAGCGCCTCGCCAAGATCGATGTCTTTACCGGTGATTTTTACCTGCATGGGAAGTCCTATCAGACGATTACAAGGTGGCGGGAGAGGCTGAATGCAGTCGCCCGCCTTATTTTGAAGTTGTAGTTTAGCGCCTTGATTTGAAGATGGAAAAGGGGGAAGCGGGGTCTTAAATCGTTTCGTTGGACAGTCAAACAGGCAAACGAAGATCATCTTTGCTAAAGCTTCTCCGAACGAAGCAGATATCGGGACGCCGTCAGGAAACCCATAGGACCAAAGACCTCAATGCAATGGGGCGATTCCGATTGAAACAACGTTGATTTAGGCGCTTTGCTTTTTCATGCGTCGCCGCTGCACCGATGATGGGATGCCCATCGCTTCGCGGTACTTGGCCACCGTGCGCCGAGCAATATCGATATCATCGGCGCGCAGTATTTCAACGATGCGATCATCGGACAAAACGCCGGTGGGGGGTTCGTCATCGATCAGCTTGCGAATGCGATGCCGCACAGCCTCGGCCGAATGCGCCTCGCCCCCGCCGGCCGCAGCGATAGCGGAGGTGAAAAAATATTTCAGCTCAAACACGCCGCGGGGCGTTGCGATGTATTTGTTGGCCGTCACACGGGACACGGTTGATTCGTGCATATCGATGGCTTCCGCCACCGTTCGTAGGTTCAAGGGCCGTAAATACTCCACACCTTTCACCAAAAATGCGTCCTGCTGGCGGACAATCTCGCTGGCCACCTTCAAAATAGTCCGCGCCCGCTGGTCGAGACTTTTGACAAGCCAGTTGGCGTTGTTGAGGCACTCTGAAAGATATGTCTTATCGCTTTCGCTGCGCCCCGCCGCGCTGACTTCGGCGTAGTATTGAGCGTTCACCAGAACCCTGGGCAAGGTGTCGCTGTTCAGCTCCACTTTCCAGGCTCCATCGGGACCGGGCCGCACGAACACGTCGGGGATCACGGGCTGGACCACCTGAGCGCCGAAAGCAAGGCCCGGCTTAGGGTTTAGGGCCTTGATCTCTTCGATCATTTCGACGAGGTCTTCCTGATCCGCCCCCGTTGCTTTTTTCAAGCCCGCAAAATCGTGTTTGGCCAAAAGCTCAAGATTCTCAACGAACGCATCCATGGCGGGATCGAGACGATCAAGATCTTTCAGCTGCAGCCGCAAGCATTCTTTTAAGTCTCTGGCGCCGACGCCGACCGGATCGAACCCTTGTATAAGGCGCAGGGTCGCCTCGACATCCGATAAATCAGCACCCAGACGATCGGCGACATTGACGGCGTCGCCGCGCACATAGCCGGCCTCGTCGATCAGGTCGATAATATTGGCGCCGATCAGGCGCTGCTTTTCATCCCGCGCGGCGATGTGAAGCTGCGCGGTCAGATGATCGGCCAGCGTAAGATCGGCGGTGAGATTGGCGTCGAAATCCATGTCATCGCCGCCAAGCGGCCGGCCGGAGCCCACCGTCGTCCAATCGGCCAAAGACCGGTCGCCCTCGCCCTGTTCGTTTTGCAGATCGGCCCGGGAGGCTTCAGCGTTGAGGCTCTCATAATCGGCGTCGATCGCGCCTTCGGCGGCTTCCGATGTCGGCGCTTCCGCAGAGATCGCGAGCTCCTGGTCCGCGCCTTCGCCCGCGCCGGCGTTTTCTCCAGCCTCAGCTCCCGCATCGGAAGGTGCGCCGTCAGCCTTGTCGTCGCGTTCCAGGAGAGGGTTTTTTTCGAGCTGCTCCTCGACATAGGCGGCAAGATCGATGTTGGACAATTGCAAGAGCTTGATCGCCTGCTGCAATTGCGGCGTCATCACCAGGGTCTGTCCCTGTTTCAGCTCCAATCTCGGCGCCAGCGCCATAATCGTTCAACTCTGCCTCAAATATGTAACCGTCCCTATGTGATTACAGTTGAAAGCCTTCGCCGAGGTAAACGCGACGCACATCGCTGTCGCCGACGATCTCGTCGGGCTTGCCTTCCACCAGAACCTCGCCGTCATGGATGATGTAGGCGCGGTCGATAATATCCAGGGTTTCCCTTACATTGTGGTCGGTTATCAGCACGCCGAGCCCGCGATCCTTTAAATGCAGCACAAGATCGCGGATGTCTGAAATCGCCAGGGGGTCGATGCCCGCGAAGGGTTCATCAAGCAGCATGAAGGACGGTTGGGTCGCCAAAGCGCGGGCGATCTCAACGCGCCGGCGCTCACCGCCGGACAAGGCCATAGCCGGCGCGCCGCGCAAATGGTTGATATGAAACTCTCCGAGCAATTCGCCGATCAGAGCGTCCTGGCGGTCCTCGTCGGCCTCAATCAGCTCCACAACCGCGCGCAAATTCTGCTCCACCGTCAGGCCGCGAAAAATCGACGC
This sequence comes from Pseudomonadota bacterium, assembly GCA_039183635.1. Classification (GTDB taxonomy): domain Bacteria; phylum Pseudomonadota; class Alphaproteobacteria; order Caulobacterales; family Parvularculaceae; genus JBCDBL01. Next base: position 44,135 of record JBCDBL010000009.1, on the reverse strand, counting down.
CTCCTGAGGCAGATAGCCGACGCCAAGGCGGGCCCGCTGGTACATGGGCAAACCGGTGACGTCGTGACCGTCAAGCTCTATGGCGCCGTAATCGGCCGGGATCAGGCCTGTCATCATGTAAAAACACGTGGTTTTACCAGCCCCATTGGGCCCCAAAAGCCCCACGACCTCGCCGCGATTGACATGCAGACTGACCCCGCGCACGACGGGACGACGTTTAAACGACTTGCCGATATTTTTTGCGCCAAACCCGCCGGCGCCTTCCACCACGCGGGGGGTCGGAGGGGCCTCGTTCGCCGCCTCTTGCAACTCAGCTTTGTTTTCCAAGGTTTTTAACTTTCCTCAGACGGATCATTTTGACCGCCGGTGAAAAACAGGCCGCGGACACGGCCGTTGGCGCCGTTTTCAGAACCGCTTTCCATGACGGATTGATTGGTGTCGACATTGACCGTGAGTTTGGCGCCGCGCAGCACGTTGTCGCCCCGATTGACCACGACCCTTTCGTGGAACGTTATGGTGCGCGCGCCCGCTTCGTAAACAGCCCATTGTCCTGTGGCGACTTCGGTGGGGGTTGCATACCGCACTCCGCCCTCGGCGCGCATGCGTTCGATGTCGCCCCATTCGCCATCCTCGACGCTGTCGAAATGGACGACCAGCTTTTTCGCCGCCAGACGCGCCTCCCCCTGGATGGCGACAACGTCGCCGGTAAAGACGGCGCGTTTTTCTTCCTGAAAGACCTCCAACCGATCTGACGTAATGTCGATCGGCTCCTCAGAGGAGTCGAACTGCGCCGCAGCCGGCGCCGCGAACAACAAAAATAATAACGGCGAGAGCAACGCCGCCAATGCGCTTTTCAACATGACGTAAACCTTCCCCAAGGCCCCGAGGTTTGCGCCGCAACACCATAGTCAAGCGCAGATAAACACATACTCACTTCTTACCGGCCGAGGCAATACGCACCTTGACGTCGCCTTCGAATGTCAAAACCTCACCAGCCTCATCGGCGGAAAACGTATTGGCTTTAACATCGCCAAGCGGGCCGTCGCCGACCACGCCCTCCTCGCCGGACAGCGTGTTGGTTTCGAAGGACACCGACGCCGAAGGCGCACGAAAAACGTACGCCTCCTCGTTCTGGCCGTAGCGCAGCTCTACGCCGCCGTCGAGCTTCAACAACTTCTCCTCGCTCAGATATTCACCCGTTTTCGAGACGACTTTCGCCTCCTCGGGCGTGCCGACGGAGATGTCGGCCTGCGGGGCGATAAGCTCGATAAGGTTTTCATTGTCCGGGGATTGCGTCGCAGCTTCGGCCGTCACCTCGAAAGGGCGGCCCTTATCGTCCTTGCCGGCGAAACGCGGACTCATCATTTTCAGGTCATCGCTGGCGCTGCGCAGGGTGGTGAAAATTTTCAAAAACTCGGTGTCGACACGCTCAAAGCTGGCCGCAGCGACAAGAGCGACGACAAGAGCGCCGCCGCTCACAGGCAAAAGCTTGCGCAACCGGCGCACATTGGCCGACCGGCGCATAGCCTGGTCCTGAGTCGCACGGCGCCGGGCCGTCCAATCGCGGAACCCGCCAGCGGTCAAATCAGCCTTATTTGCTTCGGCGTCCGACGCCATACGCCACCTTTGATTAAAAAGGGCTTTGAAGCCGCAAAAGGACGCAGCCTCTTAATGATTTATATAATTATGAAAAGGGGCGCTTTTAAGGTCAATGCGACAGGCCGCAGGCGCACTCAGGAGTGAGCGAAAATATCCTCCTCCGGCCACCCGGCGAGGTCGAGGACAGCGCGCGTGGGCAGGAAATCGAAACAGGCCTGGGCGAGGGCGGTGCGGCCCTCCCGCGCCAGCATCGCATCGAGGCCGGATTTCAAAGCATGAAGGTGTAAAACGTCAGACGCCGCATAGGACTGCTGCGCCTGCGACAGATCCGCAGCCCCCCAATCAGAGCTTTGCTGCTGTTTCGACAGTTCAACGCCCAAAAGCTCTCGCGTCACATCTTTCAAACCATGGCGATCGGTATAGGTGCGCACCAGTTTTGACGCGATTTTAGTGCAGTAGACCGGTTTCGTGTCGACGCCGAGATAGTGTTGAAACACAGCGATATCGAACCGGGCGAAGTGGAACAGCTTCAACACGGACGGATCGGCCAAAAGCCGCTTTAGGTTCGGCGCATCATAAGATGAACGGTCGAGCTGCACCAAATGCGCATCACCGTCGCCGGCGGACAATTGAACCAGGCATAGCTTGTCCCGGTGCGGACGAAGCCCGAGAGTTTCGGAATCAACGGCGACAGAGGCGCCGAAATCGACGCTGTCCGGCAGATCGTTTTTATGCAAGTAAATGGTCATATGTCATGGCCCGTTTGGTCGGCGGCGGAATGTCTATACAACGCCTCTTAACGGCGTTTTGGGAATTTCCCAAATACGACCGCCGCATTTAACAAGGAAACGTTTTTCAAGGGGATGACATGGCGACGTCAGCGATCCCGCCGCCGCCCTCCCGCCTCGGCTACGGCTGTTCCGGCGTTTGGGCGGAGCGGTATTTTAGCGAAAAAAAGGCGATCAACCTCGTTCGCACGGCGATCGACGTCGGCGTCCGGGTCTTTGACACCGCCGGATTTTACGCAGACGGCGAAGCCGAACGGCGTCTAGGCGTCGCGCTCAAGGGCGTCGAACCGGAACAGGTCGTCATCTCGACAAAGACCGGCACGCGCCAGGGCCGGGCAGGTCGAAAAGTTAAAGATTTCTCGGCGGCGGCGATCCGGGAAGACATAGATGCGAGCCGTTTTCGGCTGGGGCGGGATAATCTCGACATTTTGCTTCTGCACGGGCCGTCTCCTACTGATATCGCGTCCTGTCTCGAAACGCTTCAAACGGTGAAGGAGGAAGGCAAGGTTCGCGCCATTGGGGTGTGCGGCGCCGGGCCGGAACTGAGTGCGGCCGTCGAAACCGGCTGTTTTGACGTGCTGATGTGCGCTTACAACGTTATCGACCGGACGCGCGGGTCCGTCATCGCCAACGCCAAAGCCGCCGGCATGACCGTGATGGGCATCGCCCCTCTCGCCCAAGGTCTTTACAATAAAAACCTGTTTGCGCCGCGCACCCTCGCAGACGTTTGGTACCTTGCTAGGGCGCTGGCGAAAAATCGCCCGGCGCTGGCTGCGGCGCGGCGGCTGACAGCGCTCCATGACACGCCCGGCTGGGCGGCGGCGGAGCTGGCGCTCGCTTACACCCTGTCAAACGGCCACATCGATTGCGCCATGACAACCACAAGCCGGCCAGCCCATATCCGGGCCAATGCGGCCGTTCTTGAACGCGAACCGCCGGCGCGCGCCCTCGCCGCGCTTGACGCCGCAGGAAGGCGCGCCTAGCTAACAGTTGAGAGTTTTATTTATCTGAAAGGCCGCGCCCCATGTCCGACACCGCCGCCCATACTGAAATCAAGTCCCTCGTGGACGGCAACGATGTTATGCTGTTCATGAAAGGTACGCCGAAATTCCCGCAATGCGGCTTCTCCAGCGTCGTTGTACAAGTGCTCGATTATCTCGGTGTCGCGTATGAATCGAAGAACGTCCTTGAGGATGAGGACGTGCGCAACGGCGTGAAAACCTTCTCCGACTGGCCGACGATCCCTCAGCTTTATGTCAAAGGCGAATTTGTTGGCGGCTGCGACATTGTTCGGGAGATGTTCGAAAGCGGCGAGTTAAAACAATTCCTTGCCGACAAGGGCCTTATTACGGAAACGGCTTAAGATCGCCATGACGCGGGAGCGTAAAGAACCGGGTCCGGATCATCCGATCGAAATTTTCGAGCAGGCCGGTCGGATCACCGTGGCCGCCGCTGGCCGGCGCGTTGCCGAGACGCGCCACGCTTTGGCCTTGAAAGAAGCCGAGCTGCCGCTTGTGATTTACATGCCGCGGGATAATGGCGTTTTGGAGTTTTTAGAGCGCTCGGACCATACGACATGGTGCCCCTATAAGGGGGAAGCATCTTATTTCCACATTAAATCGCCGGACGGCGGCCTTATCAAAGATGCCGTGTGGACCTATGAAACGCCCTTTCCGGCCGTGGCGGCGATCAAAAACCACCTTGCTTTTTACACCAGCAAGATAGACGTGATGGAAATCTGGAACGACTAACGCGTCGTCGCATCCATCACAATCAGGGCGATGCTTTAAGGTCTTTGTGGTACGCGTGCTTTTTGCGCAAAAACCGGTATCCACTTTTGCGCGACACGCTCAAGAAATGCTTTAAACCGTCCGCTCCACCATCATTTTTTTGATTTCCGCAATCGCCTTGGCGGGGTTTAGCCCCTTAGGGCACGTTTGCGCGCAATTCATAATGGTGTGACAACGGTAGAGGCGGAAAGGGTCCTCCAGGAAATCAAGCCGCTCCCCTGTCGATTCGTCCCGGCTGTCGATCAGCCAGCGATAGGCCTGAAGCAACGCCGCCGGTCCGAGATAGCGGTCGGAATTCCACCAGTAGGACGGGCAGGACGTCGAACAGCAGGCGCACAAGACGCACTCGTAAAGCCCGTCCATTTTCTCCCGGTCTTCCTGCGCCTGGAGCCATTCGCCTTCGGGCTCCGGCGTTTTGGTTTGCAGAAACGGCTGAATTGATGCGTGCTGGGCGTAAAAGTTCGTAAGGTCGGTGACGAGGTCTTTGATCACGGGCTGGTGCGGCAACGGATAGACCGTGATGTCGCCTTTGAACTCCCCCCAGCCTTTGGTGCAGGCGAGCGTGTTGCCGCCGTTGATGTTGAACGCGCAAGAGCCGCAGACCCCTTCCCGGCAGGACCGGCGAAATGTCAGCGTCGGGTCAAGCTCGTCTTTGATCTTGATGAGGGCGTCGAGCATCATCGGCCCGCAGCTGTCCGTATCCACCTCATAGGTGTCGAGACGGGGATTGCCGCCCACTTCAGGATCGTAACGGTACACTTTGAAACGACGAAGAGCGGCGGGTTTTTTCCCGTCTTTCGTTTTAGCTTCGAAATACTTGCCTTTTTGAACCCTGCTGTTCTTCGGGAGAACCAGTTCGACCATTTTTCTTCCTCGTAGGGCGGGTTTTAACCCGCCAACTCTTAATGCAGCAATTCCGGCGGGCTGAAACCCGCCTTACAATGCAAATAGTTAGTACACCCTAGCTTTGGGCTCGATATAGGCGATATCGTTCGACATCGTATAATCATGGACCGGGCGGTAGTCGATGGTCACTTTCCCATCCTTCCACCAGGCGAGGGTATGTTTCATCCAATCTTTATCATCCCGGTCCGGATAGTCTTCCCGAGCGTGGGCGCCGCGGCTTTCCTTGCGGTTTTCAGCGGAGTTCATGGTCACCATCGCCTGGGAAATCATATTATCGAACTCCAACGCCTCCATAAGGTCGGTGTTCCAGATAAGCCCCTCATCCTTCACCGAGATATCAGGCAGTCCGGAATAAACGTCGGCGATCAGGCCGACGCCTTCTTCAAGAACTTCCCCGGTGCGGAACACGGCGCAATTGTTTTGCATCGTGCGCTGCATGCCGTCGCGCAGCTCTGACGTCGGCGTGTCGCCTTTGGCGTTGCGGAATTTGTCGAGCCGGGCCAGGGCCTCCTCCCCGGCGTCCGCCGGCAATTCCGGCTGGGCGTCATTGGCGTCAAGCATTTCGCCGACGCGCAAGCCGGCGGCGCGGCCGAACACCACAAGATCAATCAGGGAGTTGGAGCCAAGTCGGTTCGCCCCATGAACAGACACACAGGCCGCTTCCCCGATCGCCATGAGACCCGGAACGATAGCGTCCGGATCGTCACCCCTCTTGGTCAGCACCTCGCCGTGATAATTTGTCTGTATACCACCCATATTGTAGTGAACCGTCGGAATGACGGGAATCGGCGCTTTGGTGACGTCGACGCCGGCGAACACCCGGGCGCTTTCGGAGATGCCAGGCAACCTCTCGGCAAGAACGTCCGGATCAAGATGGTCGAGGTGGAGGAAGATGTGATCGCCGTTCGCCCCGACGCCGCGGCCGTCGCGGATCTCCATGGTCATCGAGCGGGAAACGACGTCCCGGGACGCAAGGTCTTTAGCAGAGGGAGCGTAACGCTCCATGAACCGTTCGCCCTCGGAGTTTGTGAGGTAGCCCCCCTCGCCCCGGGCGCCTTCAGTGATGAGGACGCCGGCGCCGTAAATGCCGGTGGGATGGAACTGCACGAACTCCATATCCTGGAGCGGCAAGCCGGCGCGCAGAACCATGGCGTTGCCGTCGCCTGTACAGGTATGGGCGGAGGTACAGGAAAAATAGGCCCGTCCGTATCCGCCCGTGGCGAGAATTACAGTTTTCGCCCGGAAGCGGTGAATTTGGCCTGTGTCCATGCACAGGGCCATCATGCCCCGGCAAACGCCTTCGTCATCCATGATGAGATCGAGGGCGAAATACTCGATGTAGAACTCCGCATCGTTCTTCAGCGCCTGGCCGTAAAGCGTGTGCAAAATCGCATGACCTGTCCGGTCGGCGGCGGCGCAGGTGCGCTGCACCGGTCCTTCGCCGAAATTTTTCGTCATGCCGCCGAAGGCGCGCTGGTAGATCTTGCCGTCCTCGGTGCGGCTGAAGGGCACGCCCCAATGCTCCAGCTCGTACACGGCGGCAGGGGCGTTCTTGCAAAGATATTCGATGGCGTCCTGGTCGCCGAGCCAGTCGGAGCCCTTCACCGTGTCGTACATGTGCCAGCGCCAATCATCCTCGCCCATATTGCCGAGAGAGGCTGAAATTCCGCCCTGCGCCGCCACAGTGTGGGAGCGGGTCGGAAAAACCTTGGTGACGCAGGCGGTGCGAAGGCCGGCCTGCGCCGCGCCGAGGGTGGCGCGAAGGCCGGAGCCTCCTGCGCCGACGACCACGACGTCATAGGTATGGTCGACAATGTCATAGGACGTCATAAGCGATTAACCTGCAAAGCTAAGTTTTAACACGGAGTAAATGCACAGAAGCGCCCCTCCGACCGCCCAGAACGTATTGAGCGCCAGGAGAAGCAGCTTTGTTCCATGCTTATGGATATAGTCTTCAATCACAACCTGGACACCAATGCGCATATGGTAGAAACCAGTGAGAATGAGAAGCAAAAGCGGGGTCGCCATCAGCGGTGAAGAAATGCGCGCCTTGAACGTTTCATAATCCGCATCGGCGATGCTGATGATGAAGGCGATGAAAATCAGAAACAATGGGATGAGAGCGGCGGCGCTGAGACGTTGGGCGATGAAATGGCCGACGCCCTCTTTGGCGGAGCCAAGGCCCTGAACCCGAGCGTAGGGGGTGCGGATAGACATGGCGGCTAAAACCCTCCCCGCAGATACAAGCCGACGCTCCATGTAAGGAGAGTCAAAACGCCGGCGGCTGCGACCGCGACCGTTCCTGTCATGTCGGCAAATTGCGGATTAAAGCCGTGGCCAAGGTCCCAGAACATGTATCTAAGGCCGTTCAGCATGTGGAAGAATACGACATAAGTATAGCCGAACAATACGAACAGGCCGAAGGGCGAGCCGAAGAGACCTTGGGCGAATGCATAGGCCTCCGGCCCCATGGCCGCGGAGACCAGCCAGAACGCAAGAAGGACCGTGCCCGCCATCATCGCCATGCCTGTCGCGCGATGAATGATCGATGTCGCCATCGTCATGGTCCATCTGTAGATCTGCAGATGCGGTGACAAAGGCCGCTCCGCCATCGGCGTATGTGCCATATTCTCTTTCCTTTTCCGGCGAAGGCGATGGCCTTACGCGCCGTAAACACCGCCTGAAACGAAGGCTTTAGAGTCTAGAATGGTCGTTTGGCAAGTCAACGAAACCACAAAGCCGGTTTATAAATTGATATTGCTGAGGTTTTCCGCATATCGAGCGCGACAATGCGCCGCGGCCTTGCAACCCTGAGCCGCCTGGCTCATGCTTGTCTCCTATTGTGCTCTTTGGGGGGAGTTTAAGTCCATGTATCGCTTTTTGGCGGCGACGTTGATCGCCGCGAGTATATTTGCCGCAACGGCGCCGGCGTCCGCACAAAACGGCGACCAAATCGTCGGCGGAGTCACAGGCATGGAGCTGCAGCAAATTCTATCGGCTGCAGGCTTCAGCGCCTCCGTCGCCAGCGACCGGTCCACCGGTGCTCCGGTGATTGTCGGCCAGGCGGGCCAGTTCCCATTTTACGTGCGCACCTTCGGCTGCGAAGACGATGGCGGGCAGGAACGGTGCGATCAGCTCTTGTTCTTCGCCAATATTGAGCTGGACCGTGAAATCACGGAAGAAGACTATAAAATCGTCAACCGCTACAATGAATCAAAAGTGTTTGGCCGGGGATACGTTATTGAAGAGCGTCAGGCCGTGGGCGTCGACTTCGCAGTAAATCTGCGCGGCGGCGTGACGATCTCCAATCTCGCCGACAGCGTCTCAAACTGGATCAATGTCCTCGACGATTTCATTGCACAACTGAATACTGCGGCGAACGTCTAAAGCGCTTCCCGTTCAATCTTGATCGTAGAATTGCACCAGGTCTTTGGTTGGTCGCATTTCCGGACGGCCAGCCGTACACACTTGGCCTGGAAATGCTTTAACGCCACAGCCTTGACGTAGCGCCGTCACAACGGTTTGGTGGGCGCGGTATGACCGACCCCGCTTCATCGACGCGCCGCCCGCGCATCCTCAGCCTGCAAAGTCAGGTGGCTTACGGCCATGTGGGCAACTCCGCCGCCGTATTCGCCCTGCAACGACGCAGCATCGATGTCATTTCTCTGCCTACGGCGCTATTATCCCACCATCCGGGCCATGGCGCGCCGGCAGGCGTGGCGACGGACGCCGGGCTTTTGGGGCAAATGACGGCGTCGCTACAAAAACTACCAGTATTTAGGGAGATCGACGGCGTCCTCACCGGCTATATCGGCGCTGCGGATCAGGCCCCGGTCCTGGCGGAGATCGTCGACGCCGTACGCGCCGCAAATCCCAAAGCGATATACATCTGCGACCCGGTGCTGGGCGACGAACCGAAGGGGATCTATGTGGACGAGGCGCGCGCTGCGGCCATCGCAGATACGCTTGTTCCGAAAGCGGATATTATAACGCCCAATCTTTTCGAACTACAGCGCCTTGCCGGAGGAGCGCCGAAAACCCTGACGGAGATCGCTGAAGCTGCAAAGGGGCTTGCGCCGGAGACCGTAGTGACGTCTACGGCGCCCGGCACGGCGAGCGCCATCGCCGTTGCCGGCGGGCGGGCCTGGCGCGCCGAAGGGCCTTTTACGGCCGGGGCGCCGCCGTCGGGCCTCGGGGATCTGTTCACCGCCGTTTACGCCGGAGCGCGATTGTGGGGACAAGAAGCGCCGAGCGCCCTCGCTGAGGCCGTCGGCGCAGTCGCCGCCATCGCCGAGGAGAGCGCCGACGCCGACGAAATGCGCCTTGTGGCGGGCCAGCATCGTCTGCACCGCCCCCACCCCGCCGTGACAGTGGCGGAGGCAGGCCAAGACCGACGCGACGATACTTCAGGGGCGCCGAAGGAACATTCATGATTGAGATACATGGTCATTACACGGAGGGGTTTGGCGTCGTCGCAGACGCGTTCGCCGACAACTTTGAAAAGGACGGAGACATCGGCGCAGCCTGCACTGTTTTTCAGGACGGCGCTGCGGTCGTCGACATCCATAGCGGCTGGCGCGACCGTAAGCGCACCACCCCCTGGGACGCCGCGACAACGCCGGCGATCTACTCCACGGGAAAGGCCCTCGTCGCGCTCTTGATCGCAAAGGCCGTCGACGAGGGCGCCCTCGCCTATGACGCACCCGTTGCAAGCTATTGGCCCGCCTTCGCCGCCGAAGGCAAGGACAAAGTCACCGTGGTCGAAGCGCTGTCGCACCAGGCGGGCCTGCCGGGTTTTCCCGAGGCGATCGCGCCGACGGACTGGCTCGACTGGGACGGGATATGCGCCAAAATCGCCGCACTGGCGCCGATGTGGTCCCCTGGAACAGCGTCGGGATATCATCCGATCACCTATGGCTTCATCGCCGGCGAGTTGCTCCGTCGCGCCACTGGCGAGACGCCAGGCGCGGCGCTGCGCGCTTTGCAAAAAGCGCCGGAAGATGCGGTTTTAATCGGCCTTAAAGAAACCGAATTCGCCGCAGCGCCTAAAATGGCGAAACCGCCGCGCCCTCCGAATCTCGGCCAGCTTAATCCGTACAAAGAGGCGGCTTTCCTAAAACCCTGGTCAAGCTCAGGCCAGCCGGGAAACGAGGCATGGATGCGGGCGGAGATCCCGGCGGCGAACACTCACGCCACGGCCCGGGGGCTTGCACGCCTTATGCACGCCTTTGTCGACGGCCATATCGCCGGCGGCGAGCGGTTTATCTCTAACGAAGCGATCGCCGCAGCGACGCAGGAGCGTATTGCAAGCGACAACCTCGTCCTGCCGTTTCACATCTCCTGGGCGGCGGGCCTTATGCGCAACAAAGGGCTTTCAATCTATGGCCCCAATCCTGAAGCCGTTGGCCATTCCGGCTTCGGCGGCGCATGCACCTTCGCCGACGCCGATGCGGGGCTGAGTTTCGCCTATGTCACGAACAGAATGTCCGAACACCTTATGGGCGACCCCCGACCGAAGCGGTTGATCGACGCGGTCTACGGATCATTATAAGACGCGCAAAGCCGTCCAAAAATAAGATTTACATGTCAGTGGTATAAAGATGGTATTTAGTAAAAAGCTGTAATATTTCGGCTTTTCTTTGGCAAAAACGTAACCATGCGGTTACACCGCCTACCGAATTCGCACTGCATCTACGTATGGAAAATTATCCGTACCGCATACATACTTCAGATTAACTTCGCGATCGGCGACCAAAGCCGTCAACAAAAAAGATATTTTTGATTCCAACCGCGTCGCACTCGTATCATTCATAAGATAGGTATTGCCGGCGCCGGCGGCGCAAGCGTGCGCAGGCGCTGCAGGGTCCATTAAAATAGTGACATTCACCCCAGACCATTCGTGTACTTCTGATAATTTGTACCAGCCGGAGTTAAGCGCATAAGCGCCTGAAACGCCGGAGAAAAACGTAATGACTGCAGCAGCGGCAACGAACAAAACACGCATTGATATTTCCCCATTATTTTAGTGAATACAGCCAATAACAGAAGACTTAATTGAACCAATTACAGAAAATGCAATAATTACTGTAGAACATCATCCATACGCAGCGTCAGTATGTCATATACGCAGCCAGAACGCCAAACAAAAAGCGCACGTCAAATAAATTATTCTGAGGGTTTTAAAACCAGTGCGAAAAAACGTTTTTAAAACGTCAATTTAACTAGACATACAAAGAACTGATTGTAACCGTACGAAGGTTCAACTTGCTTGACCACTATCTTAGAAATGTATGGTTTAGTAAGATTCGCAATCTTGTAATACTTACATACCCGTCAATATGAGGGCTGAGACAAGCGCGCGACTTGGCGCTCTTGTCCCAATCGTTATTCCAAGACTGTTCCGATACAAGCGTTCGCAGCAATGACCTAAAACCGGATATTAAGGCCGATCGTCAACACCGGATAAAATTCGAAATCGTCGACATCGGCTTCGAGATTTTCTTCCTCCGCGTCAAGCTCCGCCCGCAAGACCGCGCTGTCGGACAATATGCCGCCTTCGGAGTTCAGGCTGACGTCGGGATCGCCGGTGAACATAACGCCGGCCATCGCCGAAAAGCTGAGCCGGCCGCCGGTGAACGCATTGTTGAACCCAAGGCCGAGATAAGGCGCCGCGTCCTCAAGATCGACGTCGCCGACGAGAGAGCCCACTTGCTCCGGCGTGAACGTCTGGCCGCCGATCTCCACAGGCTCTATCGGACGCGCATCGAGGCTGAGCCCCTTGTCCCCGACATAGACGCCGCCGGAGATGGTGAAAGCGTTCGCGAAGGGGTGGAGATCGACAAAGGCGGCGAAATTGGTGAAATCGATCTCCGCATCGTATTCGATGTCGTCGTAGGTCTCTTCGTTGAGTTCAAACTCAAGATAATTGCCGCCGCCGCGCAGAACGATGAAGTCGTTGACCTTGAATTGCACATCCGCGGCAACGCCGGTCGTCCCGATATTGCCGCCAACCGCGATCCGGCTTTCGGCCAACCCGGGCGCAGCCCAAAGAAACGATGCAGCACACGCCGCAACCGCAAACTCCTTCAAAATTGTCATTTGAAATCTCCCCTGATCGCTCGGAACACAATCCCAGAGCGTGTTTCCTATAAGAAAAATTCCCGTTTAAGTATTGTAATTTGGTTAAGTTTTGCGGACGGATTGGAAACGCTGGCGTCTGCGGTCTTTGCGAAATAGAAGCTCAGGGCGTAAAAGGAATGCAAATTCGCTCCGGCGCCTCGGAGCGACAGGCATTTCAACAAAAGAAAGACACCGCTCTTCCCATGGACAAGTTTACGCAACTGACAGCAACCGCCGCGCCCCTGGATCTGCGAAATGTCGACACCGACATGATCATCCCGAAGCAGTTCTTAAAAACCATCGAACGCAAAGGTCTGTCGCGGGGACTGTTTTATGAAATGCGTTACGATGAAAACGGCGCGAAGAATGCAGACTTTATCTTGCACCAACCCGCCTATGAGAACGCAAAAATTCTGATCGCCGGCGACAATTTCGGCTGCGGCTCCTCCCGGGAGCACGCCCCCTGGGCGCTGCTCGATTTCGGCATCCGCTGCGTCATCGCGCCAAGCTTTGCAGATATTTTTTACAACAACTGCTTCAAGAACGGCATCCTGCCCGTCGCCCTGCCCGAAGAGACAGTCACAGAGCTGATGGAAGAGGCGCGCGGCGGCAACCATACGTTCACGGTGGATCTTGACGCGCAAACTGTGACGACGCCGTCCGGCAAAGCCGTGGCGTTCGACATCGACGCGACGCGAAAGCACAATCTGTTAAACGGTCTCGACGATATTGCGCTGACGCTGCAAAAGACGGCCTCCATCGAAACCTTTGAGGACGACCGCAAGCTGACAAAACCCTGGATGTAGGTCAAAAACGCCGCGGGCTTAGAGCGTGTCGCACAAAAACGAATACCGTTTTTTCGAAAAAGATACGTATAGAAACAAAAATCTAGAGCACATCGCCGGAATTCGGTTAAAGGAGACGTGCTCCGGGTTTTAGTTTTGGCGGATCACTTTAATCGTCAAGGCCCAGCATTTTATCGAGCTCCAGATCAAAAGCTGGAGGCTCGCCGCCCGGCCCTTTAAGATAATGGTCCATCCAACGCATCAAGCGCATCGCATAATCGACCTGGGCCGCCGCCTTGCGATTGCCATGCCCCTCGCCAGGATAAGTGACGTAGCGCACAGGCGCGGCGCTGCGCAACTTTAAGCTTCGATAAAGCTCCAGAGATTGGGAGGGGTGGACGCGCGTGTCCTCTTCCCCATGCAGAATAAGGGTCGGCGTTTGGGATTTTCCGGCGTAATAGATCGGGCTCACCTCCAGCATGCCCTGCCAATCCTCCCACGGCCATTCGCGCGAATGGACCAAATGCATCTCATTGGGTATGTCTGTAGTGCCGAATTTCGAGATTTGATTGGAAATGCCGACGAACATAACGCTGGCGGCGAAATGCTCCGTCAACGCCGTCGCACCCCAGGCCGACGCGTAGCCGCCATAGGAGCCGCCGGTGATCCCCACCTTGTCTTTGTCGACAAGCCCCTCAGCAGCCAGCGCCTCCACAGCATCGACGAGGTCATTGAACTCCCCGCCGGCATAGTCGCGCTGGTGCAATTTGGTGAAGGCGACGCCGCGGCCGGTGGAGCCGCGATAATTGGGATAGACGACAGCGTACCCTTTAGCGGCGAAAATTTGTCCGGGCTCAGAATAGCGCGTGATCCAGCCATTTGAATAATGCGCCTCAGGCCCGCCATGGACCATAACCACCAAAGGCCAGCCGCGGCGCGGCCTCCGGCCCTTCGGCGTCATCAATAAGGCCTCAACCTCAAGCCCATCGCGGGATTGATATGTCAACACCGATTGGTCGGCAAGGTCCGCGCCGGACGTCCAGGCGTTATGGGCCGTCCATTTGCGCACATCGCCATCCGTAGACGTTGTATATACTTCTCGCGGACTTGTCGGCGTATCCGCAACCATAGCAATATCGCCGTTTGGCATCGGCTCAATCGACCGGGCGATCGGCGCATCGAGCGTGATTTCGGAAAGGCGTGCGCCCGCACGGTTAAACGCTACAATATTCACGTCGACGCCGTCATGCACTGTCGCCAGAATTTCATCTTCGCCGCGCCAGGCGACGTCCTGGACGTGAAATTCCGCTTCACCATGAAAGGCCTGGAAGGCGCCGTCAGCCGTGGCTGCGACAGTCAGGACCCCGGCGCTGGGGTCATGCTTGTCGACGGCCGCAGCCATGGCGACATAGGCGCCGGAGGGCGAAAAGGCGTAATCGCCAACCTTACCCGGCGTTGCAATCACGGATTTCGTCTTGCCATCGGCGGCGTTTAAAATATGCACGCGCTTTGAAGTGTAGCTGTCGTCGACCAAAGGCGTCGGCGCGATCGCAACCGCCAAAAGTTTTCCGTCCGCAGACAGCTCGAGGGAGGAAGCGTGGCCCGACGACGTGATCGCCTTGGCTTTAGGCTCCGCAGCGTCCACGTCAACGCGCCAGACCCTGCCATAGGCGAGATCCTCCTCATAGACTTTCGCCTTAAATCCTTTTTCAGCGCGCTTTTTCTTTTTGTCGCCCATGTTCTCCTTGGCGATGAAATAAACCGTTCGCCCGTCCGGGGCCCAGGCATAGTCCCCGATGGGGCCCAGATGCCCGTAAAGCTTCACCGCCTCGCCGCCGTCGGCGGGGATCGCATAAAGGCTTGGATATTTGTCCTCCCCGCGTTTGGCCACAAAGGAGATCGCATTTGCGCCCGGCCGCCAGGCAAGGCGGCCGACGACCAAATCGCCGCCGACAAACAGGCGTGCAGCTCCGGGGCCGCGCGACACATATAAATGCCGCATGACGGTCCCGTCCTTGTCGCCAGCCATAATATCGCGTGGGATGGAAACGGTATGGGCGATGCTATCGCCATCAGGCGAAACGGCGATTTGGCTCACATGGCGGATCTTCGCCAGATCTTCAATGCCCATCGCCGAGGCCGCCTGCGCTGCAACGCCCACGGCGAGCAAGCTCGTGAAAAATGTTCTCAGCATGAATACGTCCTCCGAATTACGCGTTATGACCATAAAGCATATCCTGAGTCCTATAGCGCGAACGACGCGGCGTTGCAGGTTTTTCGCACCATGTTCGCAACGAAATGCAGGATTTCAACAAGCGGTCTTGGAAGCCGGGAGCAAGGCGGCTATGGTCCTGCCGATTTCAAGAACACCCAAAGCGATATCCCCATGACGAAAAAACTCCTCCTCCTCCCCGGCGACGGGATCGGTCCCGAGGTCGGCCGCGAGGCCGCCCGCATCGCGGAATGGTTCTCCGCCCGCGGCCAGACCATCGAAATTGAAGAAGATCTTGTCGGCGGCGCCGCCTTTGACGCCTACGGTCATCCGGCGGCCGACGAAACCATCGCCAAGGCGAAGGCGGCGGACGCCGTCCTGCTCGGCGCGGTCGGCGGGCCGAAATGGGATGGACAGACGCCTTACGCGCTGCGCCCGGAAGCCGGCATTTTACGCCTGCGCAAAGACCTCGGCCTGTTCGCCAATTTACGGCCGGCCATGTGTTCGCCTGCCCTCGCCGACGCCTCTTCCCTCAAACGGGAGCATATTGAGGGGCTCGACATCATGATCGTGCGGGAGCTGACCGGCGGCGTTTACTTCGGAACGCCGCGCGGCGTATTCACACTGCCCGACGGTCAACGCAAAGCGGTGAACACGCAAGTCTACACCACCAACGAAATCCGCCGCCTCGCCAAGGTCGGCTTCGATCTCGCGCGTAAGCGCAAAGGCAAAGTCACGTCTTGTGAAAAAGCAAACGTCATGGAAACCGGCGTTTTATGGCGCGAAGAAGTAACAAAGCTCCACGCCGAGACCTATACCGACGTCGAACTCGGCCATATGTACGCCGACAATGCGGCGATGCAGTTGATGCGGGCGCCGAAGCAATTCGACGTTATTGTCACGGATAATCTGTTCGGGGATATTTTGTCGGACGCCGCTGCGATGGCCACAGGCTCCCTCGGCATGCTGCCGTCCGCCTCCCTCGGCGACACTCATGCCTTATACGAACCTGTACACGGCTCGGCGCCGGACATCGCCGGTGAAGGCAAAGCGAACCCGCTCGCCATGATTTTGTCCCTCGCCATGTGCTTCCGCTACACCTTCGATATGGGTGAGGCCGCGGACCGGGTTGAAGCGGCTGTGGATGCGGCTTTGGCGTCAGGCGCCCGCACGGGCGACATCGCGGGCGATGGCTATAATGCGATCTCTACGTCCGAAATGGGCGACGCGGTGATCGCGGAATTGGAAAAAGCGGTGTGACAGCCTTTTTAGAAGATTTTGGCCAAAAAACTTTCAGAAAACGGCTATAAATGACCAGGACACCTGTCTTCCCGCCACATACGCTGACGATAGCTTCGGCTCTCTCGTCATAAAGGGAGCACCTGAAAAGCAGCTGAACACTAAAGCACGTCTCGTTTGATCAGATTCACATGGACGCGGTCTAGATCTTTGGTTTGACGGTCGAACAAGTGTTCGACCTTTTACGCAAAAACCGGTATCGGTTTTTACGCGACACGCTCTAATAGGCCCGTGCTCGCCCTGTCACACGCGTTTCAATCCCAATGGCTTCGGGGCGAACCGTTTCCGTCATATGATCCGCAAATTCTTTAGACGGAATAAGCATTAAATCTCTTTCGCCGTTTCGCTGTAAAGCGCCAACTTCTTCTTCAAGATCAGATAACGAATTATACAACTTTCGCCGTGCTTCGTGGCTGACAAGGCCTACGCGAATAACAAAATCATCATATTCATCCTTGCCAACACCAATTGAAATAAGAGCGGGGCCAAGAATAGTGCGAAAAGAATGCTGCAATTGCTGAGCGATCGCGCTTGCATGCTGAAAAGACTTCACAAGCTGTCTCCATAGGGCGGTGCAAAGAGGTATGGTTAACGACATTTACAAGATTTACATAAGTCGCCAAAATAGACAACCTATGGTTGAAATCAGTTTTTTTGTTCCTATATGCCGAACTTAGCGTATCTGCTCACCCGAGAGGATAACAATCAGCATTTAGATAACTCATTGTATTTGTTTGGCTTTATATCAGAGAACAATCCAGAGCACTCAAGACTTTCTCTAAACGCACGCCGAACGTTATGCCGCCGCCAAACGTCCCGCCAGAATTTGTACCCGCGATAACCATGCCAGCGGGGTGCGCCGTATCAGTAAAAAATATTGAGCCGCTGTCGCCCATAATGCTGAAATCGCCACGCAATCCCTCAATTTCAACAAGGCCTTCAAACTCTAAACTATGGTAATGCCCATCCAATCTTACAAGCTGGGTGGCTAATGTATTGATCGTCGCCACACGACCGGATTTTAGCTGTCCTGAAGCAGCTCCCTTATGATGAACCAAAAGTTGCCGTATGTCCTTGTTTCCATCCAAAATATAGGTTGTATTGCGCAATTGCGCCGTCACGCCCGGTCTTGGGAAACCGTCAACCTCGTTTCCTGTTGGCTGATAACCGTTTACAAAAGACGCCAAAGCGCAATCGACTTGATTAACGCGCGTCATATCCAACGGCACGCCTCTTAACAAAGAGGCGACGACATGATTAGGGCGTACTCCGCCATTAAGAGGGCACGGCGAGAGAATTTCGCCTATCGGCGTATTTGGAGCATTGATATTCAACGGGTTCAAAACATGACCAGCAGATAGCAAACATATTTTCCCGGTCTGATTGCATTTTACAAAACAGCCGAGCGAACCGGACGGTATCCTATAGTCTGATGCGCAAGACCCCATTGTGAGGTTTTGCGCCACAATAGGACCGCAGTATGTGACTTCAACATCCGGACACATTGCTTTCATTTCCTGTATGATCGGCGACGCCATATCCATATGACGTTGACATAAAACCTTCACACCATAACTCGTACTCTCATTGAGACGAGAAAAGGAAATACTAACGCCAATCATACGTTCTGAAGAGGCGGATAACAGCTTCTCCACAACCTCCTCCAGCTCGCGCCGGTTATCATACCCATACCCAGTACGATCACCCAAAGACATTTGATCCGTATAACTTCCAATACCGATTTTGCGTAATTGACGCGTTACAGCTTCCCTTTCAAAGTCATACTTTTCGTCAAGGGACTGATAGTTTAAGCCTTTCACTGCGTGATCCGCTTTACGTTCATATGACGGGAAAGTTACCCCCACACCTCCAGACTGACCGGTGGGAATTTCTTTATATCCAAGCAAACGCGTCGCGATTTTGTGTTGCAGATCAATAGCTTTGTCTAAATGCATGATGCCTAGCGCCCCCAGCCCTATTACAACCTTAGCGATAATATTAAGCCTTATTGATTGTTTTGCGCAACACATATACACTTATTGCGTGTAATGCTTTGGGGTTATCATTTGCGCTTGGGGTTAGACATGAAATTTCAGTCCAATAGATCTATTGCCGCTTACTTAGAAGAGATTCCGCTTGCCGGCCCTCATCCAATCGGCAGAGGCCATAGTGGAGGCGAAGAGGATATAATTGAAACGCCGCCTGGCGTTGATTCGGCCTCCATATGCGCCGGATCTGTCGTTTCACTCGATAAATCAGTAAGCCCTGTAAATAAAAACATAATTCTCGATACGCTCTTATTTGCACAACTTGCTGCAAACGCTCAATACAACAGATATTCGCAAGCCCATTTGTGGCACATGGTCTATATATCCACACTCGCAAATTTAGGGTGGATCACAAATATCACATCACTTAGCGAAAAGATCATTCGAAACTCAAAACTAGAAGTAGCAGCAGAAGCCATAGAACTGATCGCCAGCGTCGCAGGTGCAGGTTCTTTAACCGTTCTCACCGCCGCTTTGAAGGCTTTAGAGTCGTCTGTAAACAATGCAGCAATCGAAGTTTTTGAATCTAACAGCTACTTCGATAAAGTTGCAAATTTCCAAATCGGCCAGGCGACGCAAAGTGAAGATGGCAATATCATCATGCCTGCAGGCCTATTCCTTTTACAGACGAACAGAACAAAACATAACTTTTTATTCGCGCGTTGGAACAAAAAACGCGTCACGCTTTACGTTGAGGCGAAAAAACTTATCTTAAATGTGGAGCGGCATTTGTCCATTCATGCAACTATCACTGACCGTTTAAACGATATCCGCGATGATTATGTGCGTGATGTACCTCTCGACACAGCCAGAGCGCCGATTGCGATACACTCTTAAAAATACGCTGTAACGAGCCCATAGCCAAACAAATCATCCCCTCGCCTGTAGCGCTAGGCGCGTTACAGGCTCCCCGTTCATGGAAAAGAACAGAGCCTCCGAATTCAGCACGCCGGGTTGTCTTTTCATGATCAATTTAGCGTCCAGATTGACAGCTTAAGCCATACTAACGGGCTACGATCCACGCGTCGCGATCCGAAACGAGGGAGGCTTTTTTGTATACGAGGCGTCTGTCTAACCGCTTTTTTTTAAATGTAGGACTTACGGCGGGAGCATTGATATCGGCGTGGGTCAATCGGCAATTTATAAAGGCGTGATCCAAGTCCGTGTGCAGCGCCCGATGAAACGTTCATACTGACCGAATTCATCATCATTGGGGTCACCCTCACCGCCCGTGATAAGCCGTAGACAGGATACCATGGTGGTAATCTTTCAAATAAAAACCCAGCCTTTTTGCCTGGGAATACCTCTATAGGACTGCAAAACATCATTAAAATCGGGCAGAAGCGCATAAAACGCTACATACCCTCCCATTTAACGCATTGCCCTCAAAAGCGTCCAAAATGAATTTCAATACCTCTTGAAATAATAAACTGAAAAACACCTCTTTTCGCGCCTGCATCAAAGGCGTATAGAGGCCGCTCGCCAAAGGTTAAGGAGAGACCCCAATGGGCTACAACGTCGCTGTTGTCGGCGCGACGGGAAATGTCGGCCGCGAAATGTTCAACATCCTGGCGGAACGCACGTTCCCCGTGGACAACGCCTATGCGGTGGCTTCTCGCAAGTCGATCGGCAAGGACGTCGCCTTCGGGGACAAGACGCTCCAGGCCGAGGCCCTCGACACGTTCGATTTCTCCAAGGTCGATTTCGTCCTGATGTCCGCCGGCGGGTCGGTGTCGAAAGAATGGTCGCCGAAGATCGGCGCGGCGGGCCCCGTCGTGATCGACAACTCGTCGGCCTTTCGAATGGACCCGGACGTGCCTCTCATCGTGCCGGAGGTCAACCCCGACGATGTCGATCTCTACACGAAGAAAAATATCATCGCGAACCCGAACTGTTCGACGGCGCAGCTTGTCGTGGCGCTGAAGCCCCTGCATGACCGCGCGACCATTAAGCGGGTCGTCGTCGCAACGTACCAGTCCACCTCCGGCGCCGGCAATCAGGCGATGGACGAGCTGTTCAACCAGACCCGGGCCGTGTTCGTGAACGACCCGAAAGAGCCGGAGCACTTCACCAAACAGATCGCGTTCAACGTCATTCCGCACATCGACGTCTTCATGGAGGACGGCTTCACCAAGGAAGAGTGGAAAATGACGGCGGAGACGAAAAAGATGTTGGATCCGAACATCAAGCTGGTCGCCACCGCCGTGCGCGTGCCGGTGTTCGTCGGCCACGCCGAAGCGGTCCATATCGAGTTTGAACATCCGATTTCGGACGATGAGGCGCGGGAGATCCTGCGCGAAGCGCCGGGCCTGCTCGTGGTCGACAAGCGCGAGGACGGCGGATATGTGACGCCCGTCGAATGCGTCGGCGATTTCGCAACTTATGTCAGCCGCATCCGCGTCGACCCGACCGTGGACAACGGCCTTGCCCTATGGGTGGTCTCGGACAA
The DNA here is from genome assembly GCA_039183635.1 of Pseudomonadota bacterium. Classification (GTDB taxonomy): domain Bacteria; phylum Pseudomonadota; class Alphaproteobacteria; order Caulobacterales; family Parvularculaceae; genus JBCDBL01. The sequence goes on along the minus strand of JBCDBL010000009.1, from coordinate 23,140 downwards.
TCTGCGAAAGGGCGCGGCCTTGAACACCGTTCAGATCGCAGAGCTTCTTATTAACGGCCCGATGAAGAAACAAGCCGCCTGACAGACACCCCGCATACCAACGCGTTTTTAAAGCGGCGGGACGAGATGATCGGCCCGCCGTTTTTCTTTTGGTTCTTAAGCTTCAACAGTTCAGAAAGGCCGACGCCATGTCGCCCGACACCAGAACCGGCTTCATAGCCGCCACCGCAGCCTTTACGGCCTGGGGCTTTTTCCCGCTCTATTTCGCGTTGTTGCGAGATGTACCCTCCTTCGAGATCATCGGACACCGCATCATTTGGGCGACGCCGGCGCTCGCGGTCATCGTAACGTTCCGTAAACGGTGGGGCGATGTTAAATCCGCAATTCTAAATCGAAAAACCCTCGCCACCCTCGCCGCCACGGGCGGGATTATCGGGTTTAACTGGTTCATTTACGTCTACGCGATGACGTCGAACGCGGTTTTGTCGGCAAGCCTTGGGTATTATATCGGCCCCCTGATCACCGTCGCCCTCGGGGTTGTCGTGCTAAAGGAGCCTTTGCGCCTGCCGCAAAAAATCGCCCTCGGCCTCGCCGGCCTCGGCGTTTTGAACCAGGTTGTCGTCGTGGGCGAAATCCCTTTGATCGCACTGACATTGGCGGTCACATTTTCCCTATACGGTCTGTTGCGAAAAACCCTGGCTGTCGGCCCAATGACGGGCTTGTTCGTGGAGACTTGCCTGCTGACGCCGGTCTGTCTTGCGGCCGTTCTGTGGATCGAAAGCACCGGCGCGGGGCATTTATTCGCATCACCGAAAATAACGACGCTGCTCTTGCTGGCGGGCCTCGTCAGTGCTTTGCCGCTGTTGCTGTTCGCCATCGGCGCCCAGCGTCTGCGGCTGTCGACCATCGGCCTTATCCAGTATCTGGCCCCGACCCTGGTCTTTTTATGCGGGATTTACCTTGGCGAGCCGTTCACCCCTGCCCTGGGGCTGACGTTCGCGCTCATCTGGACGGGGCTTGCCGTGTTTTCCGTCGACGCCTGGCGCAAGGAGCGCGGCGGCGGCGTGGGCGGGGCCCGTTAAGCGGCCTCCCCGGCGGCGTAGGTCTTGATTTCGTCGATAAATATATCGGCGAAGGCCTCGACCTTTTTCGCGCCGACGCCGAACACATGGGAAAACGCCTCCCGGTCCGCCGGCGCCTTGTCGGCCATATCGATCAGGGTGCGGTCGGGGAAAATAACATAAGCCGGCACCTGGCGCTCCCGGGCGAGCTTCAGGCGCAGGGCTTTCAACCGCGCCAACAAATCCCCGTCGACGTCGGCGGGCGCCGCAACGGCGGACGACACGCCCCGGGCCGGCCGCGCCGGGGCGCGCTCCACCCGCAACCGCACCTCCCGGTCCGCCTCTCCGGACAGAAAGGCGCGTCCCGCCTCGGTGAGGCGCAGGCCGCCATATTCATCGTCGACGGACAAAAGATTGGCGGCGTAGATCTGGCGCACGATGCTGCGCCAGGCTTTGGCGTCTTTGCTCTGACCGGCGGCGAAGGCGGAAACGGCGTCATGGCGGGCCCGGATGATTTTGTCCGTCTCCTCCCCCCGCAAAACGGAAATGATGTGGGCCTGGCCGTACATCTCCCCGGTCTGCCTGACGGCGGTGAGGACCAGCCGCGCCGCCTCGGTCCCGTCATAGGTCTCCGGCGGAGACAGGCAGGCGTCGCAATTGCCGCAGGGGTCGGACTCCTCGCCGAAATAGCTGAGCAGATGCCGCCGCCGGCAGGTCGCCGCCTCGGCGAAGGCCACCAAACTGTCGAGACGCCGGCGCTCCACCCGCTTTTGCTCTTCGGAGGCCCCGCCCTCGTCGATCATCGCCCGGCGAGCGCGAATATCATCAAAGCCGTAAAACAACAGCGCCTCGGCCGCCGCCCCGTCCCGGCCGGCCCGGCCGATCTCCTGGTAATACGCCTCGAGATTCGCAGGCAGGTTCATATGGACCACATAGCGGATGTCCGGCTTGTCGATGCCCATGCCGAAGGCGATGGTGGCGACGACGATGGCGTCGGGCTCCGTCAAAAACCGGTCGAGCCGGCGGCGCCGGGTCTCATCGTCAAGGCCGGCGTGGTAGGCGAGCGCGTTATGGCCGTTGGCGGACAATTGCTCCGCCGTGCGCTCCACCCCCTTGCGGGAGAGGCAGTAGACGATCCCCTGCCGGCCGCGCCGCGCCTCCAAAAACGCAAGCAGACGTTTGCCGGCGCTGCGCTTTTCCTCAACGGCGATCGAAATGTTCGGCCGGTCGAAGCCGGAGACGAAGGTCTCCGCGTCGCCATGGAAAATCTTCTCGACAATGTCGGCCCTGGTGGCGGCGTCGGCGGTGGCCGTAAAGGCGCCCACCGTCGCCTCGGGAAACTCCGCCTTCAGGCGCTGCAGCTCAAAATACTCCGGACGGAAATCATGGCCCCACTGGCTGACGCAATGGGCCTCGTCGATGACGAAATAGGAGACGGGCAGCTTTTTGAGCGCACCCAGCATCCGCGGCGTCGTCAGCCGCTCCGGCGACATGTAAAGCAAAGGCGCAGCGCCCTCGGCGGCGGCCTTCCAATCGGCGATATTGTCCTCTCGCGGGCGGCCGGAGTGGATCATACCCGCCGAAACGCCGGCGGCGCCGAGGATCTGCACCTGGTTCTCCATCAGCGCGATCAACGGCGAGACCACCACCGTCAACCCGCCTTTGGCGATCGCAGGCAGTTGAAAACACAAGGATTTCCCGGCCCCCGTGGGCATCACGGCGAGACAGTCCCGCCCGGCCATCAACGCGTTCACCACCGCCTCCTGCCCGGGGCGGAAGGCGTCGAAACCGAAAACCGAGGTGAGAATGTCTATCGGGCGAGTCATCACCAATGTTTACTAAGGACCGCGCCAGGGAGCCAGCTTAATATACCCGTTTAATCCGTCATCCCGGACAAGGCGCGACGCATATCCGGGATCGGTTGCAACGACGCCGTAGACAGGCGCCAGATCCCGGATCGCTCGCTTCGCTTGCCAAAGCCTATCGGCTTTGGAGCGAACCGGCGTCCGGGATGACGACTTTATGTTTGAGATTTCACTTTCCCGCCAAACGCACTTTATATGGGGGGTGTCATAACCTTTGAGATGCCTATGCCCCGCCTTATCGCGCCCTTGCCCGAAGACCAGGCGCACGGCAAACACATTGTCGACCTGCTGATCGAGGAGCGCGCCAAGCATCTGCGCGACAATCCCCTTGTCTGGCCACTAATCCGCGCCTTTATATACCCCATCCTGCAATACGGCCGCGCCGTCGCCATGGCCGACACCGTGCGGAACAAAACAGGCGCGGACGTTATGGATTACGTGCGGGATCTCCTGACCCTCGACCTCGACGTCCGGGGGGCGGACCATATTCCGCGGGAAGGCCCGTGCGTCGTCGTCGCCAATCACCCCACGGGCATCGTCGACGGGATCGCCGTGTGGGAGGCGCTGCGCCGGGTGCGGCCCGACGTCGTCTTTTTCGCCAACCGCGACGCCATTCGCGTCTCCCCCGGCCTCGCCGACATCATCATCCCGGTGGAATGGGAGATGGACAAACGCAGCCACACCAGATCCCGCGAAACCTTGCGCGCCGCCGCCGCCGCGTTCCAGGCCGGCAAGCTGGTGGTTTTGTTCCCCTCCGGACGGCTTTCGGAAATGACGGACAGGGGCCTTCGGGAACAAGACTGGCTGCCGACAGCCATACCATTTTCGCGGAAATACAACGCCCCTGTCCTACCGCTGCATATCGGGGGGCGCAACTCGCGGCTTTATTACTTTTTGTGCAAGACCAGCAAGGAGCTGCGCGATATGACGCTGTTCCACGAAATCATGAACAAAAAACGCTACCCCTACCGGCTCACCTTCGGCGCGCCGATACCGCCCGACCGCCTTGAAGGAACGCCGGCCCACGCGACGGAGCGCGTGAAAGCCTTTGTGGAAAACGAGCTTGTCCACGGCCCAAGGGCGCTGCCGACCGGCTAGAGCGCGTTGCAGGTGATGTGGATCAGACGAAGGTCGTCTCACGCGCTCAAAATAAAGATTCTAGAGCCGTTTGCTGACTCACAAAGCATGCAAAAGGCTCTAGGCCTCCGCGGCGTCAAAGCCCTTGCGCGCCGAACAGGCGCATTTGCTCCATCCATTTTTTTCGCGTTTTTTCGTCCGCACCGTCGACAAGGCCGAAAAGGCTTTCCCGGATCGGGCGTATGCCGCATAAGTTTAAAATGCTCCGCTCAAGGCTTTTCAGACTGTGGGCGCCGTAAAACAGCCGATAGGCGAGCTTCGGCATGGACATCGTCACGACGATGCGGGCCGACTTTCCGCGCAACGCGCCCTTGGGCCATCTGCCGCCCGTCTTGTCGACGGCGAAATCAGGGCGCAAGGTTTGCTCCAAAAACCCTTTCGTCACCGCCGGCATCGTCCCTAGCCAGAGCGGATAGATGAGAACGATATGATCGGCCGCGCCGATGGCGTCCTGGGCAGGCCGCAAAACCTCCGGCATGTCGCCCGCATCATAGTCCGCCTTACTGCGCAACAAAGGAAAGTCAAGCCCGGCGATGTCGATCCGTTTTACGGTCTTGCCCGCTTCTGCAGCGCCCGCCTCATAAGCATCGGCGAGCCCGTTGCACAGATGGCCGCCGGCCGGGTCCGGATGTCCTTGAAGAATTGCAATGGTTTGCGCCATGACCAACCCCTTTTTCTTGTATGACCAAGGATTGTGGGCGTTTGCGGCGCGCGCGTCATTGATCAAGGTCAGGCGCGCCCTGCCGGACGCACCCGGAAGATCAAACTTTCAGCCCCATTAACGCTCCGTTCACCATGGCGCGGTACTTTACAATTCGTAAAAAACCTTACCGTGCGCTTGTCTTAAACCGCGCAAAATAAAAGGGTTTCGCTATGAAAGCGGTCATTCTCGCCGGCGGTTTCGGCACGCGCATCAGCGAAGAATCCGTCACCACGCCCAAACCCATGGTCGAGATCGGCGGGCGGCCGATCCTGTGGCACATCATGAAGATCTACAGCCACTACGGCGTCAACGACTTCGTGATTTGCCTCGGCTACAAAGCGCACGTCATCAAGGAATATTTCTTCAACTATCACATGCACCGCTGCGACATGACGATCAACGTCAAAACCGGCGCGTGCGAATATCTCGCCAACGGCGCGGAGCCCTGGAACATCACCCTGATCGACACGGGCCTCGACACCATGACCGGCGGGCGCTTGCGCCGCATCGCGCCTTACGTCCAGGACGGCCCGTTTTGCATGACCTATGGCGACGGCCTCAGCACCGTCGACATCGGCGCCTTGATCGCCTTCCATAAGGAACAAGGCCGCACTGCAACGGTGACGGCGATCCGCGAGCCGAGCCGGTTCGGCGTCCTCGACACAAGCGGGGCGAAAGTGCGGGAGATCCGCGAGAAATCCGCCCAGGACGGCGCCCTCATCAATGGCGGCTTTTTCGTGCTGGAGCCGGAAGCCTTGAATTACATCGACGGCGACGACACCGTCTGGGAGCGCGAGCCGATGGAGAGTATCGCAGCGGCCGGTGAAATGTCCGTCTACGTTCACAACGGCTTCTGGCGCTGTATGGACACGCTGCGCGACCGCAATCAGCTCGAAGACATGTGGCGCGCCGCCGAGGCGCCCTGGCGTCTATGGGCGGCGTAAACGGGGCGGCCGGTTCCAGGCTTCCGGACCCTTTGTTCTGGCGCGGCAAGCGCGTCCTCCTCACCGGGCATACGGGCTTTAAAGGCGCCTGGGCGTCCCTATGGCTGAAACGGCTCGGCGCCGATGTCCACGGCCTCGCCCTCGCCCCCACACAACCGCGCTCCCTCTATGGACTTGCCTGCGTTCCGGACGACCTGTCTGCAGATCTTCGGATCGATATTCGCGACCGCGCCGCCGTGGCGAAAGCCGTCGAAGACGCAGCCCCGGAGATTGTTTTGCATCTCGCCGCCGAGGCTCTGGTGCGGCGCGCGGCGCGCCAGCCGGTCGAGACCTACGACGTCAATGTCATGGGAACCGCCCATCTTCTGGAAGCGCTAAGGACATGCAAAACGGTGAAGACCGTGCTCATCGTCACCAGCGACAAAGTCTACCGGAACCTTGACGACGGTCGGGCGTTTGGGGAGGACGACCCCCTTGGCGGACACGATCCCTATTCGGCGTCCAAAGCCGCCCAGGACATACTGGCGCGCTCTTACGCTGAAACTTATCTCTCCACACAAGGCGTCGCCCTGGCGACAGCCCGGGGCGGCAACGTCATCGGCGGCGGTGATTTTTCCGAAGACAGAATTATTCCGGATATCTGGCGCGCCCTGGAACAAGGCGCAGCGCCGGCCCTGAGGTCCCCCAATGCGACACGACCCTGGCAGCATGCCCTCGACTGCCTGTCGGGTTATTTTTTGTTTACAGAAGACCTCCACGCCGGCGTTCTTCAGGAAGAAACTTTGAACTTCGGCCCTGCGCCAGATGCGCCTGTGAGCGTCGCGGAGTTGACACAATCGTTTTTAAGTCATTTCGACAGCGGGTCCGATTGGACCCATGACGCCGCAGACGGACCGAAAGAAATGGCGTTGTTGTCCATTGACGCCGAAAAGGCGCGGAGCGTATTAAACTGGGGCGACAGACTGCAAGGGCGCGCCGCCATTAAGATGACAGCCGCCTGGTACGGAGCGCTTTTCAGCGGCGAAGATATGGGCGCCGTCACGCGGAGGCAATTGGAGACCTATGCCTCCTAAATTTCTTCTTTATACACATTTTTATTAAAACCAGTTCCCGTTTCATGAACACGCTTTAAGGCGCATAAGTCGGCGTTTCACGGCATACGGTTTTGATGACGTCGCGGAACCAGGCGAGCCCGGGATCGGCGTCGGCGCTGCGGTTCCAGTACATGGCGATTTCCATCTCGCCGCTTTCGATGGGCGTCGGATAGGCCTTGACGCCGCCCATCTCCACAAGACGCCGGGCGATGCGGCTCGGGATCGAAGCGATGATGTCGCTGCGCCGGACGATTTCGCCAATGGTGAGAACATGCGCCGAGGTGACAGCGATGCGGCGTTTCAGTCCAAGCGCCGCCAGCTTGTCGTCAATGGGCCCATGGGCGTCGCCGACAAGGGAGAACAGGGCGTGGGCCGCCCCGGCGTAGGTTTCCACATCGATCGGTCCATTGATCGTAGGATGGCCGTCCCTGGCGATGAGCACGAGCCGCTCCACGCCGATGCGCTCCATGGCGATCCGTTTCGGCGCGTCCCCCACCTTATAAAACCCGACGTCGATTTCACCGGCGTCGATCAGATCAAGGGCCTCGCGGCGCTCCATGTCGCGTGTGCGCAGATCGATCGAGGGCGCGAGTGCGGCCAGGCGCTCCATCATTTGGGGGAGAAATACGACATCGAACACATCCACCGACGCGACGCGGAACGCGCGCGCGCTGGTCTCGGCCGTGAAGACGGACGCAGATTGCACGGCCCGCTCCGCATGGCGCAGGGCCTCCTGAACGTCTTTGGCGATCGAAACGCACCGGTCCGTCGGCGCGACCCCATGGGGGGTGCGGATGAAAAGCTCATCGGAAAACACCTCGCGCAACCGCGCCAGGCCGTTGGACACCGCGGGCTGCGTCAGGCCGAGACGTTCGGCCGCCCGGGTGACGTTCCGCTCCCGCCACAGGGCGTCGAATGTTTTTAAAAGATTGAGATCGAACAGGCGTTCCGTCATATCAGATCAAAAATATCGCGTAAGACGCAGGGTGGCGTTATCGTCGTCTGCGAAAGCCGAGGTGAAGTCCTCAGGATCGACATTGAAGAAAATGCGGCTTTCCAACTCGATCACCCAGTTTTGTCCCAAACGCCGCTCCGCCTCGACAAGAGCCCCGGTTGAACCGTTCTCAGCATCGACGATGGCGCCGGCGAGCACCGATGTGTCCTGGACATCGTTCAAGGCGAGGCGCGTTCCGACAAAGACATCGTTTTCAAGCGTCGTCGGCGGCGCCGACAGCATGTCCCGGTCGTCATAGAGGTATTCCGCCAACAGCCCGAGATCCGCATTGCTTTTTGCGATCTGGTAAACCGTATACTCCACCCCGCCGACGAACGCGCCAAAGGCGTCGCCCTGGCCCTCACGGACAATACCTTCGAATTTCCATAGCCAGGCGTCCTTCGTGTACTGCACGTCAAGGCCGACCTGGGTGATGTTGTCGTAAAAGGGAACGAAAACGCCGTTTGCCGCGTCGAGCAGCAAACGCGGCTCCCGGCTGACGCCGTGGAAGACGGAAACGCCGACATCCCAATCGCCGAAATAGTTGGAGTACCGGGCGGCGACATCAAGGGTTTCCTGCTCGTCTCCATCTTCATACAGAGCGTCGTCGCCGACCGGAAAGGGCGTGCGCAGCCGTCCTTCGCGGCCGGGGAACGTCCGCTCCCGGAAATACGGCATAACGAACAGATCCACCTGCCCCCAGTTTTTCAAGAACGACAGCTTGACCATGGGCTGGCCCAGCTTGTCCTCCTCGTCTATATCCTCAACGGCGTCGGTTTGATTGATGATGTCGACCAGATGCCGGGATTCCGCAACGCCCCAGAACACCTTGGCGGCGCCCGCCAAAATCTCCCAATCGTCTCCGACATACCGGACATAGGCCTCCCGCATGTCGAAATGGCTGCGCTCGTCATCCTGCCCGTCGAGGCGCAGGAAAGGCGTCATCACCGCCTGGATGCGGCCGCTGTCGCTTTCCCAGCGGATGTCCGGCGTAACCGCGACCGACGGCTGAACGCCTTCAAATTGCTCTGGAAACTGAGGGTCTTCCCAAAAAGCGCGCGCTTCCAGGGCGACATCGGCGGAGACCTCCCACTCTCCGGCGGCGAGGGCAGGTGCGGTGGTTGCGAGGAAGAAGGCGGCGAAAATTGCCCGGCGCATAATCATCTCTTTTTTTGCAGACATATATAAGCAGCGCAAAAAGCGCAGGCGACCTCAGGCCGCCCGCATTTTTCGCATTTAACGAATGCGGCTCAAAACGCCCTTGACGAAATCATTGTCGTCAAGGCCCACCTTGAACTCATAATTATCGTAGACAAGATCGGTGGATTTTCCGGTCTGGTGGTTCTCCATAGACAATTTGTGCGCCCGCCACACACCGTCATAGTCGCGGTAGTCCGTCAGGGTTAAGGTTTTCAAAAGCGCATCCTTGCGGTCGTAGAACTCCACCTTACGCAATTGAAACACGTCCTGATCGGTCCAGCCGATCTGGCGGGTATAGCCGGAGTTCTCGTAGCGCGGATAACGTTCGATCACATCCATCATAACACCGTCGACCTCCTCGGCGCGCAGATATTTGTACGTATACTTGTTGAGCTCTGTTGACGTAAAATCCTCAAAGGCGAACTCAGAGCCGACAAAGGGACCGGACTTGTTGGTGGAGGAAATACGCTTTACACGCTTTAAGGCCGGCAGGTAGAGCCATTGATTATCCGGCGCCAAAATTTGAGCGTGGGACAGCAGCGCCGTGCCCTCAACGTCTCTTGGGGTGCGGAACACCACAAGACTTTTATCGCCCACCTGTTCGCTGTCTTTCTCAAGAGTCGTGAAGTCGAGCGCACGCTCCGTCGTTTGTCCGGCGGCGTTGCGCAGGACCATGGTCGCGCTCACGCGGCTGTCGGCAAAACCGATATCCGAGCGATCGGAACGGGCTGAGATATCGTAGCCTTTCTGGGCCTCAGGGGCCTCCCCCCGGGCGGCGGGATCGGCGTCTTGGGCGCCGACAGGATCGGCGAAGACCAGGACGCCGAGCGCAACCGCGCCAAGCAGGACCGAAGCAGTGCGCAAGGATCTATTGCGCCGGGGAAAGAATGTCGCGAGCATCGTCTGTTCCTTTCTGAATAACTGGGTTTTGGGATGTGCGCGCCCGCCACAGCAACAGCGGCGGCAGGAGCAGGAAGTCGAGGATTAAAGCGAAGACAATGGAGAACGCCGTCATGAGACCCATGTCGACATTTACCTTGAAGGCGGACGTCGTCAACACAAGAAAACCTATTGTGAGGACGAACGTATTGACCACAATCGCAAGCCCTACATTGCGAAAGGCATAGCGAATAGAGTCTTCCGGCGACAACCCTTTCTCACGTCGTGCACGAACGAACTTTGTCAGAAAATGCACCGTATCATCTACCACAATACCAAGGGCGATAGACGCTACAACAGCAATGGAAAACCCAACTTCGCCGACGACCAGCGCCCAGGCGCCGAAAGCCGTCGCTATGGGAAGACCGTTCGGCAGCAAGCTCAACGCGCCCAGAGAAAGACTGCGCAAGGCGAAGACCATAATGATCGCTATGGCGATGACGGCGATGATAGTCCCACGGATCATCTGGCTGACATTGCGATCTGTGATGTAGGTGAACATCACCTGTGCGCTTGTGGGCCTGGTCTGCATGTATTCCGGCAGGTTTTCCGCAATCCATGCGTTGGCGTTGTTTAAAAAGACCTTTGTCTCCTCCGAGGTCACATCGCCAAGCGTCACCGTCAAGCGCGTCGCTGATTTATCGATGTTGATGCGGTCGTTGAGATCAAGGCCGTACGGCAAAGACAACTCATAAAGCAGAAGGTATTGCGCCGCCAACTCGCGATCGTCGGGAAGACGGTAAAACGCATTATCATCCGCATTCATGTTTTTGTTGAGCCGTTTCATAATGTCCGTTAGCGAATAGACATGCACGACGGATGGTTGATCGCGCAGATAGTTCGCAAAGGCGTCAAGGTTTTCCAGAAATTCCGGTTCGCTTACGCCGCCGGGCTCAAGCGCGGGGACGGAAAACTCGATGGGATAAATACCGAGATACTGGGCGGCGACGTCGGTGTCGCGTCGAAACTCGATCCGCTCATCGAAATACTTCGACCACTGGTCGTTGAACTCCATCGTCGGAATCAGCGCCACCAGACCAGCCGCCGCCGCACCGACGGTCAACAAAAGCTTTTGACGATGATCTATGACGAAGTTCGCAAACCTTTCCATCATGTTGACGCCGCCGGCGCCGCCTTGTTTCGCCTTCACGCCGAACGGCAACAAACTGACCAGCGCCGGCAAAACGGTAATGGACAACAACCAGGCCGCCGCGATGCCGATGGCGGAGATGTTGCCGAGGTGCCGGAAAGGCGGGGCGTCGGAGAAGTTGAGCGCCAAAAAACCGACAATTGTCGTCAACGATGTGATGGAGACCGCCAGGAAATTAACGCGCATGGCCTCGATAAGGGCTGCTCGTTTGTCCATGCCCTCCCGCATGGCCGCCCGCATGCTCAAAAGGATGTGGACGGAATCCGCCACCGCAAGGGTTAAGATCACGATGGGCGCCGCGCCGGCGATCGGGGTCATTGGAAAACCGATAAAGCCGGCGATACCCATGGCGCTCACCGTCGACAGGACGATGACGACAAGCGTCGCAAAGGTCGCGCTGAACGACCTTAAAACAATAACACACATGATCAGTATCACAAGAAACATCACTGGAACCAATGTCGCCATGTCGTTCACGCCCGCTTCCTGAAAGGCGTTGTTCAACATGGACACGCCGGTAAGAGCGACCTCGATATCGGGATAACGCGCCTCAATATCCGCAGCAATCGCCCGCGCCGCCGCCGCCGCGTCGGGCACTTCGTTAATGTCTTGTTCGGGGTACTGCAGAGTGACGTTGATGGCGGTGACGCCAGCGTCCGGCGTGATCAGCTGATTAATAAGCAACGGCTCAGCGAGTGCGATCTCTTTGCGCTCAGAAAGCTGCGCATCGCTTAACGATCGCGGATCTGCAACCAGGTCCTGGACGATGAGATCATCCTCAGTCGCGTATGTGTGCTGAAAATTTGTAATGGAATCGACACGTAGAGCATAGGGTATGCGCCATGCCGCATCTGTCAGCTCGTCAACTGCAGCAAGGACATCGTTTTGGAACACCACGCCGTCGGATGGAATAAGTAAAAAGAAGATATTGTCGTTTTTGGTGTAGGTCGCCTGGAAATCCTCAAACGCCGTAAGCTCGGGATTTTCCTTCGAAAAGAAGACGCGATAGTTGTTCTCAAAAGCCAGGCGCGCACCGCCCGAACCAAGGGCGAGCGTGCACAACACAGCCGCAATGATTACGGGCCAGCGAAAACGGATCACGAAATCCGTCAAAGCAACGGCAAGGCCGTCCAGGCGTGTCATAGTTTTGGGCATGGGGTCAGATCCTTTTTTACACAGGCCTTTAAAAGGCGGTCGTGAGTATGACGTTCCTCCCGCTTCGCATTCGACAAACGAAGGGGAAACCTATTGGTGTAGAATGTTCAGTCTGAATTGGCTGGATGTATTTCAGGCGTTTCACACAGGTATCCTTTTATTTTTGAATGATTATCGCGCCGCGTCGGCTTTGAGTGCGAGCACGGAGGCTTGCGCCCCAAACCTTAAACTTGCGATCGCCGAATGAACCATCTTCTCGACGTCTTGTCTTGCAGCGCCCGCACGGGCCTGGACCCCTATCGCCAAAAAAATGCTGAACATCACTTCCGCAGCCTCGCTGGAATCGCGCCCGGGCGCGAGCTCTCCCTCGGCCTGGGCGCGCGCCATAACGGCACCAAGCATGCCTTTCATTTCTGAAAAATAGCCCAGAACCCTGCGGCTGACGTCTTCGTCATGGGCGGCCAACTCAACAGCGGTTGTGCACAGAAGACACCCCGCGGCGAACATGCCGTCATCTTTCATCTTTAAACTTATCGCGCTCCCAAGAGCCTCAAACGCCGTTAGGTTAGGGTCCGCCATGGCCTCCATGACCAACGCCCGCCCCTTTTGGTGGTAAGCATCAAGGGCGGCGATAAACAAATCGCGCTTTCCGCCGAACGCCCGATAAAGGGCGTACCTGTTAAAACCCGTCTCCTGCACAACATCATCTATGGAGACGCCGTCGTAACCGTCGCGCCAAAACAGTTGCGAGGCCACGGCGATAACTTCCGATGTGTTCAGCTTCGGTTCAGACATGTCTCAAACGCTCCACACGCCTTCTAAGAGTGCGCGCCGATTTATGAACAGTTCGATAAATCTGATTGATTATTCTGGCTTTTTCAAATCATTCATATGAATATCGTGCATTCTTGCCGTTTATGGCGCGGCTTTCGCTTCGCTCGTCGCCCGCACCGTGCATGATGGCGCCGCCGACGTCGCAGGCTGCTGAATATCGGACCGGCAACGGAGCAACGGTCAGCCTTGCCAACGCAACGACGGACCTGCGCCGATGCGACAAAACTTACAGCTGGGCCGGATGTTTGCGGAGCAAGTCCATTTGTTCATGCACGACTTTTTTCAGCCAGTTGCGCACGGCCTTCACCCTTGCCGTATCGGCGACCTCCTTATGAGTGGAGACCCAAAAGCGCCGAACCAGGACCTTTTGTCGAAACAGGGGTGTTAAGCCTTGTCCCAGAAAGTAAGGCAACACCCCAATTCCGGCGCCTTTCTCAATAAGAGACCGCTGAGCCCTGATCGATGTGCTTGATACGGAGGGCTTGAGCTCCGGCGAAAGCTCCTGAAGATATCGTAATTCCGGCGTGAAGATAAGATCGTCCACATACCCTACGATGGCGTGGTGTTTCAGATCCTCCAGACGCTTTGGCTTGCCGGATTTGGCTACATACTGCTCCGAGGAAAAAAGTCCCAGCCGATACTCTGTCAAAGGCTCCACAATAAGCTTGGAGTCCCCCGGCGCGCTCAGCGTCACAGCGATATCCGCCTCCCGGGTTGTGGGGGACAGGAAACCGGCGTCCGCAGCAAGCTCCACCGTCACGCTCGCCTTTTCTTGCGCAAACACCGCCAGGGCGGGGGCCAATATGACGGTTCCAAACCCTTCCGACGCGCTGAGGCGAACCGTACCGGTGGGGCTCCCGGCGCCGGAGGCTTCCGTTACGCAGGATATCGCCCCTTCGACCTGATCGCAGTGTTCATACACCTGGCGGCCGATCGCCGTCAGCTTCAACCCTTTGGCGGACCTGACGAACAAGGTCGCCTTCATCGCCGCCTCAAGGCGCGCGACCCGCCGGCTTACGGTTGCAATGTCGGCGCCCACGGCGTCTGCAGCGTTGGAAAAGGAGCCGGCCCGCGCTGCAGCGATAAAAAAACGCAGATCATCCCATTGGATCATAAAGACCGCCCATGCGTGCAAAGCAGATTTGCAATTTTGCAATTTTATCTTCGCAGCTTTACCGATACCTTACAAGCAATTGGAAAATTTAAGGAGTTTGAAGCCAATGGGCGATCGCCTTGGACACTTTATCAACGGCGCCGCGGTCCAAGGGACCTCAGAACGCAGCCATGCCGTTTTCAACCCGAGCATCGGCGATGTTCAGCATGACGTGGCTTTGGCCACGAAGGGCGAAATTGGCGCCGCTGTGGATGCGGCTGATGCGGCTTTCCCGGACTGGGCGGCTATGAACCCGCAACGCCGTGCACGGGTGCTTTTCAAATTCAAAGACCTTGTCGAAAAGGACATGGACAACCTCGCGAGGATGATTTCATCCGAACACGGTAAAGTGCTGCCGGACGCCAGGGGCGATGTACAGCGCGGGCTTGATGTGGTTGAGTTCGCCTGCGGCATCCCGCATCTGCAAAAAGGCGATTATACGGAAGCGGCGGGCCCCGGCATCGACGTTTACTCCATGCGCCAGCCGCTCGGCGTTGTCTCTGGCATTACGCCGTTCAACTTTCCGGCTATGATCCCCATGTGGATGTTCAGCGTCGCCATAGCCTGCGGCAATACATTTATTTTGAAACCGTCTGAGCGCGACCCGTCAGCCCCGTTACGGCTTGCAGAACTGATGATGGAAGCAGGCGCGCCCGCGGGCGTTCTGAATGTCGTGAACGGCGACAAGGAGGCGGTCGACGCGATCATTGAAGATCCGCGGGTCAAGGCGATCAGCTTTGTCGGATCGTCAGACATCGCCCAATATATCTACACCAACGGCGCAGCGCACAATAAGCGCGTTCAGGCCTTCGGCGGCGCCAAGAACCATATGATCATCCTGCCTGATGCGGATATGGAAAACGCCGCCAATCAACTGATCGGCTCCGCCTACGGATCGGCTGGAGAACGCTGCATGGCGACGCCCGTGGCCGTGCCCGTCGGCGAAGATACGGCGGACCGTCTTGTGGAGATACTGAAACCGCAGGTCGAGGGCCTCAGGATCGGGCCATCCCTGTCCGAAGACTCCGATCTCGGCCCTCTCGTCACAGCCGCCCACCGGGACCGCGTGGCCGGCTACATTCAAACAGCCGTAGATGAAGGCCAGGACCTTATTGTCGACGGCCGTGATTTTACGCTCCAGGGGTATGAAAACGGGTTTTTCCTTGGGGGCACGCTCCTCGATCGCGCTAAGCCCGGCCATAAATCTTATACAGACGAAATTTTCGGACCTGTCCTGCAGATCGTACGGGCCGCCACATTTGACGACGCCGTCGCCTTGCCATCACAGCACCAATACGGTAACGGCGTCGCGATCTTTACACGCAACGGCGCCGCCGCGCGGGAATTCTCCCAACGTGTGAATGTCGGCATGGTGGGCGTGAACGTGCCGATCCCCGTGCCTGTGGCCTATCACACGTTCGGCGGCTGGAAACGCTCAGCATTTGGCGATACCAATCAACATGGTCCCGAAGGCGTGCGGTTTTGGACTAAAATCAAAACCATCACCCAGCGCTGGCCGGAGGACGTGCAAGGCGCCGAATTCATCATTCCGACAATGGAGTAGATTGTTATGGCTGAGTACAAAACGCTTTTGGTGGAACGCAAAGACCGCGTCGCCGTCATTACACTCAACCGCCCGGACAACCTAAATGCCCTGAACGGGGAGGTTATGCGTGAGCTCTCCAGCCTGACAGCGCAGATCGACCGTGACCCCTCCACCGCCGTCAGCGTGCTTACCGGCGCAGGTCGCGCCTTCGCCGCCGGCGCCGATATCAAAGAAATGCAGGCGAAAACTTTCGCACAGACGTATGTCGAGGACCTGTTCGCCGAGTGGGACAGGTTCGCCGCAGCGCGCAAACCCATTATCGCCGCCGTGAACGGCTTCGCCCTTGGCGGCGGGTGCGAGCTCGCCATGATGTGCGACATCGTCATAGCCTCAGACAAAGCGAAATTCGGCCAGCCGGAGATCAAGCTTGGCGTCACGCCGGGCATGGGCGGCTCCATTCGTCTCACCAAGGCCATAGGCAAAGCGAAGGCGATGGACTTGATCCTCACTGGGCGGATGATTGACGCTGAAGAAGCGGACAGGATCGGTCTTGTGAGCCGCGTTGTTTCTGATGAAGCGCTTGTAGATACGGCGATCGCCATCGCCGGGGAGGTTGCAGCGTTTTCGATCCCCTCCATAATGGCTGCAAAAGAGATGACGGCCCGCGCCCTTGAATTGCCGACCACAGAGGGCGTTAAATTCGAACGCCGCCTGTTCAACGGATTATTCTCCACCGAAGACCAAAAAGAAGGCATGGCCGCGTTCACGGAAAAACGCGAGGCGGCGTTTAAGGACCGGTAAGACGGAATCGAAAGCTTATGGATTTTGCATTAAACGATGACCAACAAGCCATCCAAGAGATGGCGCGGCGTTTCGCCGCCGAAGAGCTCGCCCCCCACGCCGCGGAGTGGGATGAGACGAAGCATTTCCCGATAGACGTTATTCGAAAATCGGCGGACCTGGGTCTTGCCGGGATCTATACCAATGAAGACGTCGGGGGCGCCGGGCTCGGGCGGCTGGAGGCGGCGCTCATTTTTGAAGCGTTGTCCGAGGGGTGTATTTCAACAGCCGCCTTTATCTCCATTCACAATATGTGCAACTGGATGGTGGACAGTTTCGGCTCCGACGCCTTGCGGCGAAAATTCTGCTCGCAACTCTCTACAATGGATCTGGTGGCGAGCTATTGCCTGACCGAACCGGGATCGGGGTCGGACGCTGCGGCGCTGCGCACCAAAGCAGTGCGTGACGGCGATGATTATGTCCTGAATGGCTCCAAAGCGTTTATTTCCGGCGGCGGCGTTTCCGATATCTATGTCGTGATGGTGCGAACGGGCGATGCCGGGCCCAAGGGAATTTCCACCGTCATTGTGGAGAAAGACGCGCCGGGTCTCAGTTTCGGCGCCAATGAACGCAAGATGGGCTGGAATTCCCAACCCACGGCGATTGTTAATTTTGAGGATTGCCGCATCCCCGTCGCCAACCGCATCGGCGAGGAAGGGGAAGGGTTCACCTTCGCCATGAAGGGTCTAGACGGCGGTCGCGTCAATATCGCCGCCTGCTCGCTCGGCGCAGCCAATGTCGCCCTTAAAACCGCCGTGTCCTATGCAGATGAACGCAAAGCATTCGGCCAACGGCTTAGCGATTTGCAGGCGGTGCAATTCAAAATCGCCGATATGGCCACTGAATTGGAGGCCGCGCGCGCCCTGTTGTACAAGGCCGCCTGGAAGCTCGATCAAAAAGCGCCAGACGCAACGCGCTTTTGCGCTATGGCCAAACGTTTCGTCACAGACATGGGCTTTAGCGTGGTGAACGAGGCTTTACAGGTCCATGGCGGTTACGGTTATCTGAAGGATTATCCGCTGGAACGGATGCTGAGAGACGTTCGTGTACATCAAATTTTAGAAGGCGCGAACGAGGTTATGCGCGTTATTGTCGCCCGAGACCTCTTGAAAGAAGCGCGATCGTAAAAGGCGCTAAACTGTTTAGAGTGTGTCGCGCAAAAGCGGGCGCCGATTTTCTCGTAAAAGACACGCGTAAAAAGAAAATAGAACTTGGAAAGGATACGTCATGACCACAATTGCGTTCATTGGTCTGGGAAATATGGGCGGGCCTATGGCGGCGAATCTCGCCAAAGCGAACTTTAATGTTCTGGCGACGGACTTGTCGACCGATGCGGTTGAGCGGGCGGTGGAAGCAGGCTGCGTCGCCGCTCCGGACATGGCGAGCGCAGTGAAAGATGCAGACGTGGTCATCACGATGCTGCCGGCAGGGCCCCAAGTGCGGGCCGTTTACACCAGCGATAACGGCGTTATAGCCCACGCCAAACCGGGGGCTTTGCTGATCGACAGCTCCACCATCGACGTCGACAGCGCCCGCACGGTCATCGCCGCGGCGAAAGAAGCCGATTTCGATATGATCGACGCCCCCGTATCCGGCGGCGTCGGAGCCGCGGCGGCCGGTACGCTGACATTCATGGTCGGAGGCGCTGCGTCAGCGTTCGACCGCGCTCTTCCTGTTTTGGAGCATATGGGCAAAAATATTTTTCACGCCGGCGCCCCCGGCAACGGACAGGCGGCCAAGATCGCCAACAACATGCTGCTTGGCATCACTATGATTGCAACGTGCGAGGCGTTTCATCTCGCCGAAAGGCTAGGGCTTGACGCTGAAACCTTTTTTAAAATCTCGTCAACGTCGTCGGGCCAGTCCTGGTCTATGACCAGCTATTGCCCCGCCCCGGGTCCGGTGCCGAACGCCCCGTCGAACCGCGATTACCAACCAGGCTTCTCTACAGCAATGATGCTGAAAGACATGCGCCTCGCCCAATCCGCCGCCCAGGGCGCCAAAGCCGCCACCCCCCTCGGCGCTCAGTCCGAAGCGCTTTATGCGCTGATGGAAGCGGCGGGTAAGGATGATCTCGATTTCTCCGGGGTTATGAAACTGATCAAAGGCGATTTATAAAGACCGGAGCACCAAGGCATGTGTGCGCACCGGTTATGTGTCGCCTCCGACGCCATAAGCAAACGTCCTATGGCGTCTCTCGATTTTAATGTATCGGATCAATTTTAACGTATTGTCGCTTCAATTAGACGCGCTCTAGCATTAAAAGGCCTTAAAGCCTTTGCAGGCCAAGTGTGTACGGTTGGCCGTCCGGAAATGCGAAAAAACAAAGACTTAAAGCGTCTGTCTGATTCTCTTGAATAAGAGACACTTTAGGGTCGGTCCTATGAGTTGTCATCAGCTTGCGTGGCGGCGCTGACATCTTTCAAGGTTGGCGGCGACCATCCGCGGTCGGACCTTGCATTGAACTCACGTCCGCCGCCTTTCATCTGGGCCTCACGTTCCTCCATAAGCACCTTCGCCCGACGGACATATTCGGGGTTTTCCTGTATCGGTACGCCTTCTTGATAAACCTCCGCCAACTGGCGAATAGTGTATTTATCGTCAGCGGCGAATTGCCGAGCCAAACGTTCCGCCTCAAAAGGGTGCACGCCGAGCGCCTCAAAAGCGGAGCGCCCCGCCCGCACGCCAGCATCGAAAGTTTCACGGATAATGTCATGGGCGCCGGCTGCGTAAAGTTCGTACACATGTTGCCGATCTATTGCCCGGGCGACAATATGCACATGAGGGTGGGCCTTGCTTACATGGCGCGCCAACGCTGTGATCTGGTCTCGATCATCGATGCAGATAGCAAGCAGGCGCGCATCTTCTATACCGGCGGCGTGTAATAGATCCGGACGGGATGCATCGCCAAAGAAAACTTTAAAGCCGAAGGTTCGCAACATCTCAAGCTGCTCAGACGAATAGTCCAGCACCGTTGTTTGATACCCTGCGCCGCGCATCATACGGTTTACAATTCCGCCAAATCGTCCGTGGCCGGCAATGATAACCCCGCCTTCCGGCTCGATTGCATCGGGCGCGCGATCCTGGTCGGCGCTAAAGCGTGGCGCGATCACCTTGTCGTATAGGATAAACAAAACCGGCGTCAGCAACATCGACAACGCGACGATGAGAAGAAGCTGATCGGCGATAGCATCGGGTATTACTTTGTTCTGCGTCGCAAAGGACAGCAGAACGAAACCAAATTCACCCGCCTGGGCGAGGCCGAGGGTGAAAAGCCATCGATCGCTGCCGCGAATTTTGAAAATGACGGCGAGCCCGAACAGGATCAACGCCTTTAACGCCATAAGGCCAAGAGTAAGTCCGACGATAGGGGCGAGATTGGCCCCCAGCAGCGCGAAATCCACGCTGGCGCCGACTGTGATGAAGAATAATCCCAACAAAAGCCCGCGAAACGGATCGATGTCGCTTTCAAGCTCATGCCGGTATTCGCTATTGGCGAGCACCACCCCGGCGATAAACGTTCCAAGCGCAGGCGACAAGCCGACCAAGGTCATCAGCAATGCGATACCGACCACGCCCAAAAGCGCCGCAGCCGTGAACAACTCCCGCAGACGCGCCCAGGCGATAAATCGAAAGAGCGGCCGCGTCAGAACGCTGCCGACCATAATGACCGCCCCGACGGCCCCGAGCGTCGCCAGCATTTGCGCCCATCCCGGCAAGCCGGCGATAAGATTGAGGTCAAGTCCATGGTCGCCGCCGCCATGGGCGTCGGTCTCGACGCCATGGCCCCCCTCGCCCGCCCCATGAGCCGCATCGGCGAGCTCCGGCAGGATAAGCAGCGGCATTATGGCGAGCATCGGAATGACGGCGATGTCCTGAAACAGAAGCACCGAAAAGCTCGACTGACCGCCATCGCTCTTCATAAGACCTTTTTCGTTCAAGGTCTGGAGTACGATAGCTGTCGACGACAAGGCGAACACAAACCCTATGGCGAGGCTGACGCTCCAGGATTGACCAAGAACCATGGCGACGCCCATCACCGCCCCCGTGGTAAGCCCCACTTGCAAGCCGCCCAAGCCCAGCAATTTGTGGCGCATTTGCCAAAGCAGCTTTGGTTCAAGCTCCAGTCCCACAAGGAACAACATCATCACAACGCCAAATTCCGCGAAGTGCTGGATGGCGATAACGTCCACATGCAACGCAGATAGCACCGGACCGATGGCGATGCCGGCGATGAGATAACCAAGCACTGAGCCAAGACCGAGACGGGAGGCGATCGGCACCGCGATTACGCCGGCGCATAGAAAAACAAAGGACAGAAGCAAGAAATCGCCCATAAAATCAGCGCCCGATCAATGAATTAAGATGGCCCGCCTCAACGACACCGAGGCCGTCGGCGGCATCGAAATCGTAAGTATTGTCGCGCAAAGCCGTCAGCAGGCGACGATAACCTTCCGCGTGGATGGGGATGCGCCCATCCTCAATCGCCCGTAACGACCCGTACAGGACATAAGGCGCTGCAAATCGCATTTTGCAAAGCCCGGCTGTGCGTTCAAGCGGCGTGAGAAATGTTCGTAATGGATAATGCTGGTACCCCGCACTGGCGTAAGCCTCCACCGGTCCTGCTGCGGTGAGGGCGAACATCATGGTTTTGCCTTCAAGCCTGTCTCCATCCGCGCCATAGGCGAAACCATGTTCAAGGGTGAGGTCTATCCATTCTTTGATAAGGGAGGGGGTGGAGTACCAGAACAGGGGACACTGAAAAAAGATCACGTCGTGATCGAGCAAGCGGCCTTGTTCACGGTCGATATCAATCTCAAAGCGCGGGTACTCCGCATAAAGATCAATTTTCGTAACGCCGTCCACGCCAGCGGCCTCTTCCCACATGGCCGTGTTGGCGTGGGAATATCGTCGCCCTGGATGGGCGTAATAGACGATAATTTTCGCCAATGCGCTCCCCTTTTTATATTGTCATCGTGTTGACGCCGCTCCATTGCATCTAACACTTTAGATAAAAACACAACAGAGGAAACGATCTTAGCAAAAAGGCATATTGCTCTGATGTTCAGGGCAAAGCGGTTACCGCTTTTCTACGGGAAGACCAATGCTTGCTTTATAACTGGGAAAAATGGCTCCCCGAACTGGACTCGAACCAGTGACCTGCTGATTAACAGTCCATTTTGAGGTGTCCACACGGCTTCACGGATGCCCTTAAGTCATTGAAATTATTACAAACACGTCTCCGCTTGTCCACTGATTTCCACCCCAAGCCAAACACAAGCGACCCAAAAAGCATTTTTAGGTCACACCCTTAAACATCATGGGAAAATCGAGAAATTCAAAGCTCGCTTTTGAATGGACCTTTTAAATCCTAAACAGGCGCTCGTTCCATCGGATCGGCTTTTCACGCCCCGGGACGATGGCGGCAAAATCGGCGTGGTTTGGATTCAAGATGACATTGCATTCCTGTCGTTAAACAAAGCTTGGAACGCTCAGAATGCAGGAGTGATTGAAGGCGAATCAGTCGTCGCCGAATTTGCGGGATTTTCCTCTGACGGGCTGATCTCAGCACGGCAGGCTGTCTTTCGTAAGTGTTTGGGGTTCTCGAGAGTGACATGATTGCCGGCCTTGCACTTGACCAGCGCAGCCGTCGCTTGGAGGGACCAGGGATCGATTGTCGGACCCGACAAAGTGAACGAAAGATACTCCGCAGCTCGACGAAACCGCTTGCGTTACTAGCGGGTGCAAGTGTCGGAGCACCCACGTTCGCCTTTGATCCGGCAATCAGAAGATGGCCTGGGTCCAGAAGAGTATTCGAACTATAGCGAGAGAACCTGGCCTCCTCGAAGCGACAAAACACGTCTGTATGGGACGCAAAAAGTCTCGCACTTCAGTCTTCGTCTTTCGGCCTGCGCCAGATGACCGTACCAGGAACGCTCACATTATAGACAGCATGGGCCAGAATACCCATATTCATTGCCATAATCATTTCGTGTATCGTTGTAGACGGCGTCAGGTCCAGCCCTTCCTCATGCGGCCGTTCACTAATGCTAACAAGATGGTCGTCATATCCGCCATTCCCGTAAGCCAAATTAATTTCATTTACGAAAGACATTTTGCAGTCCTCCTGCTTACTCTAGACTAATTAGCATATGGGTGGTTAGAAGCGGGCAAACAAGAGCAGATATAACCGTTAACTAATAATAGTGCCTACTGATATTCCTTAAAAAGAATAGTTAATCCCAGAATACTTTGAGATTTTCAGAACAGAAAGATTAGCTGCCTTTTAGAAAAGTGATGTTATGAAGACGACTAAAACGTTTGACATCAAGCGTCACTTTTATCGCCATCATAGTAAAGAAAGTATTGGAAAATGCTGAGATTTTTATCCGTTGCCGCTGTAATATTGATGACCTCCGCTTGCGTTGCGCCGCGTCCTCACCCTGGGCCGCTTCACCATCCCCACCCGGCGCTCGAAAGACCGCATCCATAAACAACACCGGAACGGTCTCAAAAGAAAAATAG
>JBCDBL010000008.1:0-55526 GCA_039183635.1 Pseudomonadota bacterium | reverse complement strand
GCGAGACGGCGATCCTCCCCGGACCGCAACCGGTCCGGCCCGACGGCGACGCCGGCCGGGTCCCACAGAACAAGCCGGCCGACGGCGTAGGTGAACCGCCCCGCGGCGCGGCCGTCCGCTTCAAGGCGCAAGGGGCGCGCTTGATCGGCGGCGAGAAACACGTCGAACGGCGCGCCGTTGACGATCTGAGCGTAGAGCTTGCCCGTCGATCCGGACACGACGGTTATGTCGTGGGCGGTCTCTTCCTCAAAAACCGGCTGAAGGGCGGCGAGAACTGTTCGAAAATTCGCCGCGACGGCGATGCGAGCGGCGTCGGCGCACGCAGGCCCAGGGGCCAGGGCGAGGACAAAAAGCGCAAAAGCGCAAAAGCGGGTCATAGGACGGCGGTGCAGGCGGCTTGCGGGATAATCCCGGGGTTCATGTTTCAGGCCCCATGTAACGCCAGCGCCGCCGCCAACGTCAACACCTTCTCGCCCGCAGCGGACGTTTAGCCGCCAAGGCTCCCCGCAAGGATCGCGCCGGCGCCGGGGACGCAGGGCTCAAGGCCCAGCCTGTCCAACATCTTCCAGGCGGTGCAGGCCGCCGCGGAGGTGACAGGAAGACCGAGTTTGTCCTGAACGACCTCAATCGCGGGCAGGGACGGCATCTGCACGCAGGCTGACAAAACGACGGCGTCGGCGCCCTTGGTGTTCAATCCCTCGACGTCTTTGACAAGCTGCATCGGATCGCGCCGTCCAACCTCTAAATTGTCTGGGATTTCAAGGGCGATGCTGTCGATCACCTCGACGCCTTCGCTTTGGATGTACTGTACGACCAGATCCGTCAGGGGACGCATATAAGGGGTGACGATGGAGATTTTTTGCGCGCCAAGGGCGTGAAGCCCGTCGACCAGCGCCCCGGCCGACGTCACGATGGGCGCATCGCCGCCCGCGTCGCCGGCGGCGACAGTGAGATTTTGCTCGCTTTGCCGGTGATAGCCGGGCCCCATGGACATGATGGCGACAAGACATGCATAGCCCATGACGTCGACGCGGGCGTCGGCGAGCTCGACGGCGCAACGCAGGGACTCCTTGTCCATCGCCTCAAGCTCCTCCTTCGTTACTTTTTTCATGCGCATACGGCTTGAATGAAACGTAAAGCGCTCATCCCGGACACCTTCGCGCGCCCTCAGCATCGCCGGGATTTCCGTCTCCATCGTGGTGTTGGAGCTTGGAACGATCTGACCTACCCGGATATAAGGCTTGTGCATCTTAACCCCCCTCAAATACTGCTATATGCTCTGAACTTGCTGCGCAGCGCGTCTGGCGTCGGCGTTGCAATGAACGTTTTACTGTCGATACAGACGAGCGTCAGGGACGCTTCAAAAAGCAACACCCCGGCGGCGTCATGGCATTTAAGGTCAAGGGTGACGCTGGTCTCGCCAATGTTGGCGGGCGCAACGGCGATATCGACCGTCGCTCCAAGCCTGACGCCTTTATGGAAGACAAAACTGACAGCTTTCGCCGGAAAACCGAGACCGTCGAATCCCTCATCCCGCTCGCCGGGCGGTCCGATCTGCTCCATCATGAACAGATCCACAGCCGACGTGGCGATCGGATCGAAAAAGCGCGGCGTATAAACAATACCAGCCGGATCGCAGTCGCGAAATGCGATACGCCGGCGGACCACAAACGGGTGAAGCGAAACAATCCGCTCAATCGGGATCGCCCGGGGTGAGGCTGCTTCGGTCATTACCAACGCCTCCTGCAAAAGCTCAAATCGCTCGGGCGTCATCATAGGTTTTCATGAAATCCGGCAGAGACATTCGCAAACGCTCTTCCGACATGCGTCCGGTTCGCGTTAGGAAATCATATGTAAAGTCCGCAATGGGAAGCCCCATCTTTGTACGGACCGCCTCATACCAATTGTAACTTTTCTCCGCCGCCGCCATAAGCATTTCCTTCTTCGGCGCGCACTCCCTTTCGTAAGACAGCAAAGCCGCGGCGACATTATCGGGACGTTCTTTCAAGGCCTTGGCTAATCCTATGGAATCTTGCATGGCAAGACGCGTGCCGGAGCCGATCGAGAAATGACCGCGATAAAGAGCGTCGCCGATAAGGGCCACGCGATCGCTCACCCAACGCCGGTTGCGGACCGTGTGGAAGCGCGTCCAATCCGACTTGTTGTCGATCAATCGCCCGCCGTCCAAAACATCTTCGAAAACGTCCTCGCTGATCCTTTTGCGCTCCGCGTCTGACAGATCGCCGAAACCATGATGTTCCCACGTGTCCCCATCCACCTCCATAAGAAAGGTGCTCATTTTGTCTGTATAGGGATAGTAATGCGCAATAAAAACAGACTCTCCCCGTTTGCGGAACCGCAAAGCCGACGGCAGCGCCTTATCGAATCCGTACCAGGCGAAGCGATTGCGTAAAAAGTGACGTTCACAGCCAAAATGTTCGGCAAGATCATTGCGAATGACAGAATTCGCCCCGTCGGCCCCGACCACAAGATCATAAGCGTCAAAATGATCGATCCCGTCGATACGGGCGTTGTAGTGAACATCAAGGCCGATTTTATCGACCTCAGCTTGCAGCACCTGCAAAAGCGTCAAACGCGTGATCATGCCGGCTTTCAGGCCGGTCTCAAGCCGCAAAAAGCCGGATGGGTTTTCAATATCCTGGCTGCTTGAATAGTATAACGCCGCCGTCAGCGCATCATGGCTGCCCTGATCAGCGGCTGCAAGCTTGTTTAAAGCGCCTTCAGCAAGACCGACGCCAAAACCGTATGTGGCATCCTGCGGATTTTGTTCGTAGACCACAACATCTCGCGTTACGCCCCAACGCGCCAGGAGAATAGAAAGATAAAGCCCGGCCGGACCGCCGCCGATAATCGCGACTCTCATTTGATACTCCTTCCGGCGTGAAGGACGCCTGCGGGCGCCATATTAAGAGATTTAAAGTGCGCGATTGGTGCCGATCACGCGCACTTGTTCTCGCCCAAAATCCACGATTTCACCATCCAGTCCCCCGGTGAATATGCCGTACCAGACTGCAGGCTTCATCTTCATATCTTTCCGATTAAAGATGATTTCGCTATCGGACTCGATGACGAAGTAATCCTTGCCGTCATCCTTGATGCGGCAACCGGACATATTGCGCGCTGTTTCGACCAGCGGCATGAACTCCGGCGCCTTTAGAACATAGACGCGCACCATCAGCTCGCCTCCGCCAGACAAGCCTGGACGAGTTTCGCCTTGCGCCGCCAAACCGTATCGATGTCCTGCACGCGCCCGCCGGCCGCCAAGGCCTCGTCTTCAACCTGCATCGCCGCCTCAAGCGTCAACGCCGCATCCGTCGCATCAAGGCGGTCAATATCCCGAAGCCGGCGAGTGATCTCGACCGGATATCCGTTCGGGTCGACGCAATAGATCGATTCAAGGATTTCATGGCGGGTGTAGGGCGATACTTCCACGCCGCGGCTTTCCAACACCTCCTTCCAGCGTTTCAGCTCCTCTTCCGTCTCCACCGCCCATGCGGTGTGGGTTGCGGTAAAAAAGTGATGAAACTCCGGAATGTACCGATCCGTAGGCTCAGAATTTATATAATAAAAAAAGGCGATCGTGCTTCCTTTTCCGCTGTCAAAGAAGAAATGCAGAAAATCGTGGTGCCCCTCAGGTCCCCAGCCGCGCGCAGAGATCGTATGTACGAGCGGCAAACCCAGTATGTCGCGGTAAAATTCAATCGTTTCCCGTAACTTCCAAGTGGGCCTGGCGGAATGATCGACGCCGTTAAGACGAAGATCGTTGAGCTGCGCAACAGGTTTTACAAGATTTTCCATCTTTGTGCTGTTTAACCGCTCAATTTCATCCTGCGACAGGGATGTCGAATCTTCACGGGTGTGGTCAGACATTATGCGCTCCTTCAGGCAGCAGGTGAGGCTGCCTGCTCCTTGTCCAAAATATCGATGATCGTTTGTTTCAGTTTCGGCTTACTGAGTTTGCCGGAGTCCGTTTGTGGAAACTCTGCGACAACTTCAATGCGTTCAGGGCTTTTAAATTTCGCCAGCCCCTCAGCGACCAAAAACTCCATTAAATCTTTAACATCCGGGGCGTTTCCATCGGCAGCCGGAATAATGAAGGCGCAGGCGCGTTCATCGTAAACAGGGTCCGGCATTGCGACGATGGCGATATCGGCGATTTGCGGATGCCGACGCGCCGCGGTCTCCACCTCTTCACAATTTATTTTTTCCGCACCGCGACTGACGATATCCTTAATACGACCCTCAAAGGAGTAATAAACAGCGCCGTCGACCCTATGGGCCGCCATAAGATCGCCGGAACGATAAAACCCGTCGGATGTCAATGCTTCCCTGTTGCGCTCCTCCGCATCATAGTATCCATGGAACGTGTACGGTCCGCGTGCGATAAACTCACCCACTTCACCGGGTTCGACATCATCTTCCGTTCCCGGCGCCACAATGCGCACCTCGTCCCAGTCGGAGATCGGGCGGCCCACCGTCTGGTATCGCATCTCAGCCGGGTCTTCCGGTCTGCCCAACATAATTGTCCCTTCGGTCATGCCGAAAATCTGAACGCCCGGCACGCCCAGCACCTCTTCTGTTTTTTCCGCGCAGTTTGGACTAAAGACAAACCGTACGTCATCAAGGTCAAGCATCTTGACAACGTCGAATTCCTTTATGCGCTGCAATGGGGCCGACCCCATTGCAAAGACGGTTGGTTTTTTCTTCATCAAAATGGAAAGCGCAGCCTGGGGATCGAGCGTTGCGCCGACGACAAATTGCGCGCCGCGCAAAAGCAGTGGGAACATGAAGATCATGCCGGCGTTGTGAATAATCTGCAGCGGTGCAAAAAACACGTCGTTCTCGGTGTACGCGAACCACTCACCGACTGACCGCAGGTTATAAAGATATTCATTGGAAAACCGGGGAATAATTTTCGGGATGCTGGTCGTGCCGCCCGACAGTTGGAACATCGTCACCTGGTAGGGGTCGCGCTCTATCTTATCGATCCGTATGCGCGCCTCTTCAGGGTCCTGCGCTGCGATCATCGCCTCCATATGCGGCAAATCGGAAGGCCCATCGCCGCGCAATATCACGGTATGCTGAAGCGATGGCGTCTTCGCTTTTATAGATGCGGCGAAATCGACAAAGTTGAAATTGTTTTCAACGCCGATGAAATGCGCCTTGGCGCCTGCATGATCGGCAAGGTAGGAAATTTCCTTGTCGCGATGGGCGGCGAGTGTGCAAACGGGAATAAGATCCGCCTTCCAGCATGCAATCAGGGCGACGACAAGCTCAAACCCGTTGACGACCTGAAACACGACGCGGTCAAGGGGGTGAAGACCGAGCTCCAGTAATGCCGCTGCAAATCGGGTGGATCGATCGTCAAGCTCGGCGTACGTCATCTCGCTGTCAGCGTCCGACATGGCGATACGGTCGCCATACTTTTCAAGCGATTGCATCAACGCGCCAGCTAACGTTTCCTCCGTTAGACAACCCTCACGCACATAACGCCCAAGGCTGTCCTCTGGCGGATAAATAACGCCCGGCATGGGGCTTCGTACGCCAACCATATTGGCTCTCCTAATTTTGTCATCGCTATACAAATCGATCTTCCAACCATGCGCGGATGGCTTCGCCTGCAATCATCTGACCGCTCGGCCCATCGGGCGTTAAGGCCCGGCCATGGTGATCGCCTGGCGCGCTGGCGCGGGTCTTGTCCGCCGCGCCGACCCAATCGAAAATATTATCTGCATCTTCGGGAAACACGCTGTTGTCGCCGGTAAAGACAAACATGAATGTCGGCTCGACAACGCCAGGCGCTGTTTTTTCAAGCAACGCGTTCGAACTTAATCCGGACCATGTACTCAACCAGCTGTCAGCCGTACATGTCCGTGCAAAGCCGATGCTGCCGAAGTTTGAAACGAAGGGGTTGGCGCCCCAAAGCGAGCCGTAACGACGATCCGACGGGTCCAGGGATAAATCGAAACAGCGCAGATCAGCGTCCGTGCGCCAGATTGTGAGGACCGGCGTATGCGCCGATAAAATCATATCTGCCGGATCAAATGCTTCTTTCAGGCGCCTTTTGGCGCCGATGCGATCGGCGACACGAGCCCTCGCCCACTCATCCAGCCGCGCGACACGATCCCTTTGCGCGGCGCGATACCTCGCAACAAACTCCGGCGCATAGGCGCTCGACGAGGGCGGGGCCTTAAAACCGTTTTCTGGGCTAAAGGGGAAAAGTGACGGATCAATCGAGAGAGGATCGTTTTCATCGGTAACGGACGGGTCGATACAATTCATCAAAAGCGCACCCTGGCCAGGGTGCGGCGACACAAAAACCAGCCCGTCCGCCTTCGGCAGCGCCGCCCCTGAAAGGTGTGTCGGTTTGCCCGCAGGCGTTTTTACGATACGCGCGCTCGATGGAAGGTTCGCTTGCTGACAGTAAAATGAAAAAAGACCGGCGCCGCCGGAATTGCCGAGGAGGACGATGCGTTCATAGCCCTGATCGCGTAGATATCCGATTCCTGCAGCAACATCGAGCAGCGCCGTTTCATGCTCCAGGCGGATGTCGTTGCCGACGGAACGCGGGGCCTGGGTCCAAAATGCGGCGCCGCCCCTTAATATTTCCGGACCAAGATAGTGGGTCGCCAGAAACTCCCGGGGGTGCATGGCCATGACCACGCATTTCTCACCACCGCATTTTGCAAGCATGCCGAACGCAGCGCCGCCATCTTCAGCCACAATATTGGCCGGGTGAAACCGCACGCCGCTTGGGATACGTGCGGGGTCCCAAAACGCGCCGCGCAAGCCTGCAGCTGTTTTCGCAGATTTATCCGCCGCCATAGGTGCTCTGAGCTTCCTTCGCTAAGTTTCTTCTCGGAAGGAAATTTTAAGTCAACGCAGGACGGAAGAAGAAATTAAAACTCCGTATTGCACTTATGAATTACATTCATAATTTACGCAGGTGCACAATATAAGCCGCCTTAAAGTTAAGCGACGCCGCCTTTATTCACGATAAATGTCTTCAACCATGTTCCGAAACCATTGGTGTTCAGGGTCTTTGTCAAAACTCGTGTTCCAAACCATGGAAACATCGAACTCAGGCACCTCAAAAGGCAGATCGAAAACACGAAAAGCATCTTGATTTGGAATCATATGAAAAATGCGTGAGGGAATCGTGGCAACCATGTCATTTTGACTGAGGGCGCCCGGCAGAACGGCGTAAGACGAGATTTCGCATACAATGTCGATATTAAGCTGGCGGTCTTTCGCAAACTTTTCAGCGGCTGTATAAATTTCGCTGTTCTTCGATGAATCTGGGGATACAACCACATGGCGCGCCTTTAAGTACTCTTCTTGGGTTATACGCTCACCGATTTCTTCGTTGCTTCGCGACGTGATGCACACCAAACGATCTGTATAAAGAAATTTATGACTGATTAAATTGTCATTGTTTTTCACCACAGCGCTCGGCAAAAGCGCCAGATCAATGTGGCCCGATCGCATCAAGGACCGGTTTTCCACAACGGACGTATCGCATCTGATCGAAATGCCCGGGGCCTCCCGCCGCAAACGCGCCAAAAGCGACGGCATCAACCAAAGCAGAACATACTCGCCGCTGGCGATACGGAACGTACGATTGAGATTTTTCGGCTCAAACCGCACCTCTTCCACAAGCTTTTCAATAAGTCCTAAAATCTCGTCGACAGGCTCCAGCAGCTTTTCCGCCCGTTTCGTCGGCGCCATAGCCCGACCGGACCGGACCAATAAATCGTCCTGAAACGCCCACCGCAGCCGGTTTAAAGAGGAACTTACAGCAGATTGCGTCAGCCCAAGCTTCTCGCCGACCTTCGTCGTATTCGGCTCCTTCAGGAGTTCGCGCAATGTATAGAGCAGGTTGAGATCGAACCGTCGCATACCGCCTCCCGAAACAAACTTCTGTTGTTATCTTTGATATAAACTATCACCCCTGTTAATATATGCAAATCGAAAACTGACAGCGGCCCGCCAGGGCGCGCCACGTAAAAAGTGGGCGCCGGCCTTGCGTAAAACCTTGCAACATGCCGTCGACGGCATGCTATTGTCGCAGCGGCATGTGTCGGGGCCCGGCGCGATTGGGCCGGCTGTTTCGGCGCGATCAGAGCGCGGGTCCACCTGACGGCGATCATCTTCGCCTGTCTTGGAATGTGGCCTGGCAGTGTTCCGTTCAACCTGCTCCAATGCTTCCCGGGCGCGCCCAAGCAACCCCGGATTAATCTTAAGGACGCATATATGAAACTTGTTCGGTACGGCGCGGAGGGGGCTGAAAAACCTGGCCTGGTGGACAGCAACGGCGCGCTCAGGGACCTGTCGGCGCACATTGCAGACATCAGCGCAGACACGCTGAGCGATCAGTCCATATCGGCCCTGAGGCGGCTCGACCCGGCCGCGCTGCCGCCCATCCCTGGAACCCCGCGCCTCGGCCCATGCGTCGGCGGGGTCGGTAAAATGGTTTGTGTCGGTTTGAATTACTCCGATCACGCCGCCGAAACGGGTATGGAGGCGCCGCCGGAACCAGTTCTATTTTTCAAGGCCACGAGCGCTATAATCGGCCCCAATGATGATGTTCTGATCCCGCGCGGTTCTGAAAAGACAGATTGGGAAGTAGAGCTGGGCGTCGTCATCGGCGAACGGGCCTCCTATGTTTCGGAGGATGACGCAATGGGCTGTGTCGCCGGATATTGTATCGTAAACGATATATCGGAGCGCGCGTTCCAACTGGAGCGTTCAGGGCAATGGGTGAAAGGCAAAAGCTGCGACACGTTCGGGCCTATCGGCCCTTGGCTTGTCACTCAAGATGAAATTGATAATCCGAACGCGCTAAAACTGACCCTCGATGTGAACGGACGCCGCTTCCAGAACGGCTCTTCTGCGACAATGGTCCATAAGGTGCCTTTCCTGGTCAGCTATATCAGTCAGTTTATGACCCTTCTGCCTGGCGATATTATCTCAACGGGCACGCCGCCAGGCGTCGGCGCAGGACAGACCCCGCCGATGTTTTTAAAGCCTGGGGACGTAATGGAGTTATCCGTTGAAGGGCTTGGCGTACAGCGGCAAAATGTGAAAAGCGCTTAAAATAAGACGCTCTGTATAAAGATTGTAGTGATGGTGCAAAACCATTATTCCTCAAGCAATATCTTTAACAGACGTTTTAAGGCCGGCGATGTGTCGTTGCGACGATAAACAAGCGCATGCTCAAGCTTGGCGAGCTTGTGGTCGATTTCCACGAATTTGATGTTTTCATCGGCTTTGGCCGGCAGATAGGGCGCGCTTAGCGCAACGCCAAGGCCATGGCGCACCATTTTCATCAGCAGCCTGTTGTCGTCGATTTCGTGGACAATGGTCGGCTGAACCCCAGCCGCCGCAAACAACCGCCTGCATTGCCGTGCCAGAGGCATCGGTGAGGACGCCGGCAAGCCAAGCATTTTCCGGCCGTGGAGCATTTGCACTTTGATCCGAGAACGCTTCGCCAGCGGGTCGGCGACATTGACGACAAGCGAGATTTTTGACGGCGGCAACTCATGAATCGCGAGATTCTTCTCGTTCGTCTCAAGAGGCGTGTTGGTTAAAATAAGATCCAAACCACCGCTCAAAAGACGATCGATCATAATGTAAGAAAAATCGAGAGAGGTGTTGATGCGGATCTCCGGATTGTTTGCGGAAAAATCCAGTATTTTTTCAAACAACGGCGTCTCCGGATACTCATCCGTCACCCCGATCCGCAGCATTCCAGCCTCACCGCGCGCAAAAGCGCGCACCTTGTCGATTGAATTGTCAAAGACCCGCAACAAACGTTCGGCTTCATCTGCGAGCAGCCGCCCCGTCGGCGTTAGAACGGCTTTCTTTTCACCGCGATCAAAAACCTCTGCACCCAGCGCTTCTTCCAGCTTGCGCATCTGAAGGCTGAGCGGCGGCTGAGAAACGGCGAGCTTTTCTGCTGCACTGCGAAAGCCGCCATATCGAGCGACAGCGTCCAGCAACTCCAGCTGCTTTATGGTGATACGGCGTCTCACAAGGATTCTAATTGATATATATAATGTATCGAAATCTCACTTATTTTGTATTAGCGCTATCAATTGCAATTTGCAAGACTGCGCGGAATTTGCCTTATGCGCAGCAGTAAAACGGAATGCAGTTATGAGACGATCGGAAAAAGTCATTATCACCTGTGCGGTCACTGGCGGTGCGCCGTTTAATCCGGATCACCCCTGCTTTCCGGTGACGCCGCAACAAATCGCCGAAGCGTGCGTTGAGGCCGCCGACGCCGGCGCGCCGATCGTACATATTCACGCGCGCGACCTTGAAACCTACGCCAATACACGCGATCCGAAACTGTTTAAGGAAATTGTCGATCGCGTGCGCGACAGCGGCCGCGATGTACTGATCAATTTGACCGGCGGCGGCGGCGGTTATTTCAGGCCGGACCCCGCCGACGAGGGACGCGCGACGCCGGACAGCGATGTTGCGAATCTTGAAGATCGAATGGAGCATTTGGCCCTGTGCAAACCGGACCTTGCATCGATCGACATCAATACAAGCAACCAGGTCGAGGGGACGGACGAGTTCGTATACCTCAACACCACACGCACCCTGCGCGGCATGGCGGCGGCATATAAAGAGATCGGCATAAAGCCGGAACTTGAGGTTTTTAACGCCGGCGATATCGAGTTCGGCAAGCAACTGATCGCGGAAGGCTTGATCGAGGGGCCGCCGATGTTTCAATTCGTACTCGGTGTAAAATGGCAAGACCCCGCCGACACGCTTGGCATGTATTATCTGCGCGAACGCTTGCCGGCAGACGCGGTGTGGGGCGCGCTTGGCATTGGGCGCGACGAGATGCCTGTGGCGGCGCAAACCGCAATCCTTGGCGGCAATGTCCGCGTCGGGCTGGAGGACAATCTCTATGCGCGCAAAGGGGTGTTCGCCACCAACGGCGATCTTGTCCGCCAGGTTA
The DNA here is from genome assembly GCA_039183635.1 of Pseudomonadota bacterium. GTDB lineage: Bacteria > Pseudomonadota > Alphaproteobacteria > Caulobacterales > Parvularculaceae > JBCDBL01. The sequence continues at coordinate 44,530 of JBCDBL010000008.1, read as the reverse complement.
AAGGTTTGCTGGAAGCTATGGGGTATGACATAGCTGACACTGGCGATGCGCGCCGGATTCTAGGACTGAATCGATAAGCCCGTCTGCTTTGCCGCGACGCCGTAAGGACCGTCAGCGCAGCCGCCGGCGGTTATGACGGTCTTGGTGATGGCCCGAACGTTATGTTCAGGGCTCAACATCCGCATAGAGGGCAGCTTTGCGGCGCGCGCTGGCGCGCTGTTTAACGCTTTCCGATTTAAGCTGGCCGCAGGCGGCGAGAATATCACGGCCCCGCGGCGTGCGGATCGGACTGGCGTAACCAGAACGGTTCACAATATCCGCAAACTCTTCGATACGATCCCAATCGGAGCATTCATAGGGCGACCCTGGCCAGGGGTTGAACGGGATGAGATTGATCTTCGCCGGTATGCCGCGCAAAAGACGCACGAATTCACGAGCCTCCGCGTCGCTGTCATTGACGCCTTTCAGCATGACGTATTCGAACGTGATGCGCCGGGCGTTGCCAAGTTCGGGATAACGCCTGCAGGCGTCTAGAAGGTCTGCAAGCGGATATTTTTTATTGATCGGCACCAGCTCATCGCGCAAGTCGTCGTTTGTCGCGTGCAATGAGATCGCCAACATCGCCCGGGTGCGCTCCCCCAGGGGCTGCATCGCCGGCACGACCCCGGATGTGGAGACGGTGATGCGCCTGCGCGAAATTGCTATACCGTCGCCGTCCGACAGGATGTCCATAGCCGCAGCGACATGGTCGAGATTGTAGAGCGGCTCGCCCATGCCCATGAAGACGATATTGGACAATTGCCGATCATCGCCGCCGGAGGGCCACTCGCCAAGATCGTCTTTCGCCACAAGGGCCTGGGCGACGATCTCCTGCGCCGTCAAGTTGCGCACCAGCCGCTGGGTGCCGGTATGGCAGAACGTGCAATTCAGGGTGCAGCCCACCTGGCTCGACACGCACAAGGCTCCGGCCCGGCCGACGCCGGGGATGAACACCGTCTCCACCTCAACGCCGGGGGCCATGCGGATCAAATATTTCCGCGTGCCGTCCCGGCTCGCCTGGCGCTCGACGATGTCCGGCCGCGCCAGATCGTAGCGGGAGGCCATCTCGGCGCGCAGAGCTTTACCAATGTCCGTCATTTTGGCGAAATCCGTAAGCCCATAATGGTAAACCCATCGCCACACCTGGCTGGCGCGCATGCGGGCTTGCTTTTCGTTAAGGCCAAGATCGGCAGCCAAACGCGCAGCCAACTGAGGGCGCGTGAGGCCGACGAGGGGCGCCCGGCCTGCGGACGCTTCGCGAACATCCGCCGCTTTTATATCCAATGAAATCGTCATGGCGTCTTATACGCAAACGGTGGGGAATGCGCCAGCGGCGACGGACGAGGCCGTCAACCGCCCTCCGCCGCCTCTTCCTCGTCAAAAAACAGAATATCCCCCGGCTGGCATTTCAGCTCCCGGCAAATGGCGTCGAGGGTGGAGAAGCGCACCGCCTTCGCCTTGCCGGTCTTTAAGATCGACAGATTGGCGATGGTGACGCCCACCCGCTCCGACAGCTCGGTCAGGGACATGCCGCGCTCCAAAAGCATGCGGTCCAGCTTGACGGATATGCTCATACACGCTCTGTCAAATCGTAAGATCCTGTTCTTGTTTCAGGCGCGCGCCTTCCCGGAAGACCGCCGCCAGAACCAAAACCACAAGCACGGCGAACCACACGTCAAGCTCAAGATCAAACTCAAGATCAAGCTCCGACGCTTTTCCATAAAACGCCGCGGCGATGATGATGCCGATCAGTACGGTGACGTACCGCGCCAACTCTCCAATGGCTAAAGCCGCCGCAACATATGTGAAGCGTTCGGCGTTTTCCGGCGCGAACGGCACGCGGGCGCGCAACGTCGCCAAAATCTCAAGCAGCTTGTTGACGACATATAACATCACCCCTAGCCGAATGGCGTGGGCGATCAACTCCGCCACCTCAGCCGGCCAGGGGTCCGTCACATACCGGCTGATCCACCTGACGTCGGAAAAACCCGCGCCGAACAGGACGATCAGCAGCAGCGCCGACAGCATCACCAAAACGACCACAAGAGAGATGATGAGAATAATCCGAATAATCGAGAACAGGACCGCCAAAACCGAAGCGATCGATCGTTTTCCCAGTGCTTGAACCATGAACTGTCCCGCCGCCATTCGCGTCCTGCTAAGTCCTTATTTTATATGAGTTCGTAAAACGGTCCAGATCCCTGAAGGCCTGGCGGCGCAGAGTCAAGAGCCGCAGGAAAGGGAACTGGAGCCGATTGCATCAAGATCTCCGCCGATACAGCCCAAGGGACCGACAACAAACGCACGGCCGCCGCCTAGGCGAACAGCAAAGGGCCGCTCATCGCGGCGACAACGCCGACGCCGACAAGACCGATGATGGCGACATTTACAAAAACGCCGACGACAGATCCGAACGTGATTTTGTTTTGCGAAGCAAATGAAGACATTTCATAGTTTCCTTTCAATGATTTCCTAAGGCGAATAAGGAACGCGGCGGTTGAACTCGAACAGGATGAAGCGGTTGGACCCGCATCAGCGTTTTGTTGTTTTTCAATATGCATTTATTGAAAAACAATTCAAGAAAAATATCGAAAAACGATAACTTTTTTCCGAAAAGGAATATGAACTATGCCATCCCTGCGACGAAAACTGACTGAGTCCAAGCTTGTCGTGGCCAGCCACAACGAAGGAAAAGTAAAAGAAATCAAGGCTTTAATGTCGCCATTTGGAATCGAGACCGTCTCAGCGCGCGAACTTCTATTGCCGGAACCCGAGGAAACCGGAAACACCTTCATCGCCAACGCCGAGTTAAAGGCCCTGGCCGCCGCCCGGGCTGCAAACCTGCCGGCCTTGTCCGACGACAGCGGGCTGTGCGTCGACGCCCTGGACGGCGCGCCCGGGATTTATTCGGCGCGGTGGGCGGGACCGGACAAGGATTTCGCTCTTGCAATGGAAAAGGTGCAAAAGGGACTGGAAGAGGCGCAAGCGCAGGACCCTGACGTTGGTCACGGCGCCCATTTCACCTGCGCCCTCACCCTCGCCTGGCCCGATGGCCATGCGGAAAGTTTCGAGGGGCGCGTCCATGGCGCCCTTGTCTGGCCGCCCCGGGGCGAAAAAGGCTTCGGCTATGACCCGGTCTTTAAAGCGGACGGAGAAAAGCTGACCTTCGGGGAGATGGCGCCGGACAAAAAACACGCCATGAGCCACCGCGCCGATGCGTTTCGCCAGCTGATCGCCGCATGCTTGAACTAGATGCGCCCTTCGGGGTTTATATCCACTGGCCCTATTGCGCCCGTATCTGCCCCTACTGCGACTTTAACGTCTACAAACAAAAAGACGTCGACGCCAACCGCTGGGCGCGGGCGCTGAAAACAGACCTTGCAACTGCAGCCGCGCGAACGCAGGGCCGCAAGCTTGACAGCATCTATTTCGGCGGCGGAACGCCCTCGCTGATGCCGCCCGAACTGATCGCCGATCTGATCGAGGCCTGCGCGGGGTTATGGGGGTTTCGCGACGCTCCGGAGATCACCCTGGAGGCGAACCCCGCCGCGGCTGAAACCGCTCTGTATACCACGTTTGCAGCGGCCGGCGTCACCCGTCTGTCCCTCGGCGTTCAATCGTTCGATGACGCCGCATTACGCTTCTTAGGGCGCGATCACAGCGCCGAAGAAGCGCGGGCGGCGATTGAGGCGGCGAACGCATGCTTTGAAGAGACGACCTTCGACTTAATTTACGCGCGGCCGGACCAGACCCTGGCGACATGGCGCACAGAACTGTCGGAGGCTCTCGCCCGCGCCGGGAACCATATCTCCCTTTACCAGCTCACCATCGAGCCGGGCACGGCGTTTGAGCGCGCCGAGGCTCGGGGCGCCTTCGCCTTGCCGCAGAACGAGACCGCCGCAGCGTTTTATGAAGAGACGGAAGATGTCTGTACGACTGCCGGCTTTTCTGCCTACGAAGTATCGAACCATGCGCGAAAGGGGGCGGTCGCACGCCATAATCTTCTGTATTGGCGCTATCATGACTATGTCGGCGTCGGCCCCGGCGCCCATGGCCGCATGACTGTCGACGGGCAAAAACGGGCGACCCTGGCGCATCTGAAACCGGACGCGTATCTCACCGCAGTGGAGGCGACCGGGGCCGGCCTGTGCGAGGATGCGGCGCTGTCGGCCGCAGAGCGGGGGGTTGAGTTTTTATCCATGGGCCTAAGACTGAAAGAAGGGGTCGACCTCGCCCGCTATGAAGGTGTAGCCGGGGCGGCCTTGTCCGAAAACGCCTTGACGATGGCGGCGGAAAACGGGCTTATCCGCAGACAAGGCGACCGCATCGCCGCCACGCGGCGCGGCCGGCTACTGCTGAACCGGTTGCTGCTCGATTTATGCTGAGCGTTATGGGGGCTTTATGCCGAACTTTAAGACTTGTTTTATTGCAGCGTTTCGCAGGGCGGCCCTGGCCGCCGTTACAGTCCTCGTCGCCTGCGCAGAGACGGCGCCGGTTGGCGAGAGCTACCCGCCGCTATGGAAAATAACGGCGCCGGACGGCATGGAGGCGCATCTGTTCGGCTCAGTCCACATGCTCCCGAAGAACATCGCCTGGCGCAGCCCTGCGTTTGAGGCCGCCTTTGCGCAAGCGGACCGGCTGGTCCTGGAAGTATCGGCGGCGGAGCTGTCCTCAAGCGCCGCGGCAAGCCATATCGCCGCCCACGGCCGTTTACCGGCAAACGAAACGCTGGCGGATCACCTAACGCCGAAAGACTACGCCACGGTGATGGCGGCCGCTGAAACCTACAGCCTTTCGGAGACGCAATTCATCCGCACCGCCCCGTGGCTCGCCACCCTGCAGCTCGCCGTCTCGGCCGTCGCCGCCGACGGAGGCGCGGCGGAGGCCGGGGTTGAAACCGTCCTGGCCGCCGACGCCAAGGTTCTTGGCGTCCCTGTCGAGGGACTTGAGCAACTTGACGACCACCTCGACACGTTGAGCGGTCTGCCCATGGCGGCGCAGGTGGACATGCTGGTGCAAACCGCTGAAGACGCCGCGGCAGGCCCCATACGGATCGATGCGCTGGTGGCTGTCTGGCGGACCGGCGACCTCGCCAGACTTGAGACAGAGCTGCTTGGTCCGTTGAAAGAGAATGCGGCGCTATACGACGCCTTGATCGCAAAGCGAAATAAAGCGTGGACGGAAAAAATCGTCAGGTTCGACGCCAACGACGGCCGCCCCTTCATCGCCGTCGGGGCGGCCCACCTTCCCGGAGAAGACGGCTTACTGACATTGCTCCACGCCGAGGGCTTCCGCGTCGAGATGGTGCGTTAGAACGGATTTCTGGCGATTTTAATTCGTGGCCAGAAACTCTAAAGTCTAAAATCCAACCTGCAAGAAACTGCGCGGCGCCGGATCGATAACGCGGATGCCCGACGGGCGGATCTCCAGGATGGCGAGACCGCGCTCAATGCGCCCGTCTTCGGTGAACCGGAAGACGCCATCGACGCCCAGGAATCCGTTTTGGTCGAGGACATCGGCCGGCTCGAACCGGCTGCGCGGCGCTTCCCGGCCGAGACGGGCGGCGAGCGCGCCGGCGTCATAGGCCAAAGACGCCAGTCTCGGCGCTTCATACCCAAAAGTCTCTGCAAAGCGCAGGCGGAACGCCCGGGAGGCTTCGGGGTCCGGCGCGGCGAACCAGCCGCCGTTCAGCGCCGGCTCGCGGGCCAGCGCCGGATTGTTCCACAGGCTGGTGCCAAGCAACTTCACCTTGCGGATATCGACATCGTAGTAGGGCAACAGCGGCGCCAGGGCGCGCAGCATATTCCCCTGTTCCGGCACAAGAACAGCATCGTACGGGACATCGCCATAGGTTTCGCGATTTTCCAGCGCATCCAGCGCCCGTTGCGCCACCTCAAGCTCGCCTTGGGCGGCAAGGGCCTGACGTTCCTGGCGCAGGGCGGCGCTGCGCTGATTATAGCGGGCGAGGCGTTTGGCCGGCTCCACCATCGCCTGGGGGTCTTGCTCGTACCGTTCCTCCGCAACCAGTTGCGCGCCGCGGATGTAAACCTCCTCAGCGAAGGCGTCGCCGACGCGGTAGCCGTAGTCGTTGCGCGGCGCCAGAAGCGCAAAAGAGAAATAGCCGTTCAGGATGGCGTAATCTGTCACCCGCGCGATCTCAGCCTCAGGCGGGAAGCTGAGCAGATAAACCCCTTCGCCAGCCACCGACAAGTCCGATGAAAAGGCGATCATTTGCTTTTCAGCCGCCCGCACGATGTCGGCGGCGGCCTCAACCCCGTCGGAGAACAGCGGGCCGAGAATGATCTCCGCGCCCTCTTCCAACGCCCCTTCGGCGGCCCGGCGCGCGCCGTCAGCGGTGCCCTTGGCGTCCTTGGGGATCAACATTAAATTATCGTCGCCGGCGTCGAACACGGCGAGCTGAGCGGCGTCGAACAGGGCGGCTGCGATTTTACGAACCCCTTCGTTTTCCGCAGAAAACGGCAGCAACAAGCCGACCCGCACGGGCGCGCGGCTTGTCATATGGGGCGGCGTTAAATACGCATCTTCATCGTAGATGCGACGCGGAGCGGGCGCCTCTATCGGCCCCTCCGGCAAAGGCGCCTCATCGACCCCATAAGGGTCCGGGCGCTCCGCCACCACAGGCGACGACGTCGTCGTCTCGCACGCGCTGAGCGCGGCCCCGCCGAGGAGGCACGCCGCAATAAGCCGCTTCATATGATTAGATCCCTCTTTGCCAATCTCGCCACGCGTTGCTGAAGACGCCGCCCAGAACCCCTGCGCCTCGCACGAAATCTTCAGCAAAGTACCCGCCTCCGTCGGGCAAGTAAACTCGCCAGCGGGCCTCGACATCTGTTTTCACCCGTCATCGCGAAACAGGGGCGGATTTAGGGTTTAAAAGCTCTTGATGTCTGGGACGGCCTCGGAGATGAAGGAGGACATGTCCATAAGCCCCGGCCTATACGTCGTCGCCACGCCCATCGGCAATCTCGGCGACATCACGCTGCGCGCCATCGACGTGTTAAAATCCGCAGACCTTGTCCTGTGCGAGGACACGCGGGTCGCCGGCAAACTGTTCGCCGCCCATGGGATCGACACGGCCAAGCGCAGCTACCATGACCATAATGCGGAGCGGGCGCGCCCGGAGATCATCGCACGCCTGAAGGACGGCGCCGCCATCGCCCTTGTTTCCGACGCCGGCACGCCCCTGATTTCAGACCCCGGCTACAAATTGGTGCGAGAGGCGAGAGCGGAAGGGCTCGCCGTCCACGCCGTGCCCGGCCCGTCGGCTTTAACAGCAGCCCTGTCCGTCGCCGGCTTGCCGACGGACAGGGTGCTGTTCGCGGGCTTTCCGCCGCAAAAAGCCGCCGCACGCAGCGCCTTTTTCGACAGCTTCGCCGCAACCCCGGCGAGCCTGGTGTTTTACGAAACCGGCCCGCGCCTCGCCGCCAGCCTCACGGCCATGGCCGACGCGTTCGGCGACCGCGACGCCGCAGTGGTGCGGGAGCTCACCAAAACCTATGAAGAAGCGCGGCTTGGTCGTCTGAGCATGCTGGCGCGCCAATGCGCGCAAAAGCCGCCCAAGGGCGAAATTGTCGTTATTGTCGCCCGCGCGGATGCCGACGCCGCCCCCGCCGCAGACCTTGATGCGCTTGTCTCGCACGCCCTTGAAACGCAAAGCGTAAAAGACGCCGCCGCCGCCGTCGCAGCCGAGACGGGTTTTCCGAAAAAAACCGTCTACGCAAGGGCCCTCGCCCTCAAAAACAAAGCGGCGCCATGACCGGGGGCCGGCGTGCGGCGGAACGGCGGGGGCGCCGCGCCGAATGGGCCGCAGCGGTGTTATTGACGCTGAAAGGGTATGCAGTGCTTGCGATGCGCTACAAAGCCTCCGGCGGCGAGATCGATATCGTCGCCCGCCGCGGCCGGCGCCTCGCCTTTGTGGAGGTCAAAGCCCGCCAAACCCGCACGGCGGCGCTTGAAGCCGTGGACGCGCGCACGCGCCGGCGGGTGGAGGCGGCGGCCCGGGCCTATATCGCCGCGCGCCCCGGCTTTGCAGAATACAATCAGGCCTATGACATCATTCTCGCCGCCGGCGCCCGCCTGGTCCATATCCGCAACGCCTGGCGCGAGGGCGATTGATTTTTTCCAATGAAACGCCTCGATTTCGTCGACGAACAGCCGCAAAGTGCCCGCTTATTTCTACTGTGTCTCATATTGCCATGACGGAGCCGTTCCATGATCAATCGTCGCCTTGTTCCCGCCCTCGCCGCCTCCGGTCTTGCCCTTAGCCTGTCTTTGCAAGCCTGCGCGCCGCTCGCCATAGGCGCCGGCGCGGCGGCCGTGGGCGTCGGCGTTGCACAGGAGCGCTCTTTCGGCGACGGCGTCGACGACATCGCCATTCGCACAAAAGTCCGTTCCGCTTTTATCGGCGACCCCAACAGCTATCCCGATATCGACGTCAATTCGGTAGAGGGCCGCGTGCTTCTGACCGGAACGGTTTCTAACGACGAGGCGCGCCGCCAGGCCGTTCAACTCGCCTGGAAAGTCGACGATGTCGCTGAAGTGATCGACGAAATCGTGGTCGGCGAACGCACGAGCGCCTATGAAGGCGGCGCCGACGCGCGCATTGAAACAGCCTTGCGCTCGCGCCTTGTGGCGGATCGGAAAATTCCGAACCTCAATTATATTATTATCGTCAGCCAGGGGGCGGTGCATCTGATGGGCCTTGCCGCCGATGAGGCGGAGCTGTCGCGCGTTACGGAACAAGCGCGCACCGTCGCCGGCGTGAAAAAAGTTGTGAGCCACGTCCAATTCAAATCGGACCCGGCCCGTCGTATGCGGTAGGCTTCAACGTTCAACCGCCCGCCCCTGCTTAAACAATGGGGCCTGGGCGGGCGTCGCCAGGAGCGTCTCTTGCATGCGCGCGCCGCGGATATTTCACAGCGCCAGGCGGTTTCGGCGACCTGACTGATCCTGTAGTATCCGGATTTGCACAGCGGGCGAACGCCAAGCCGGTGCGCTGCTTTTGCTACAATCTGCTCTTGGGAACAGCCAATGAAAATCGCTATACAGATGGACCCGATCGAAGATGTCGATATTGACGGCGACACCAGCTTTGATCTCGCCCTGAACGCCTTTGGACGCGGGGCGGAGGTTTGGGTCTATGGCCCGCGCGAGTTATCCCTGCTCGACCGGCGCGTCACGGCCCGCGCCCGAAGAGTAACGCGGCTCGAACGCAAGGCGGGCGATCATGTGGATCTTGATCCGCAAGAGACCCTCGACCTTCATTCTCTCGACGTCGTGTTGATGCGCCAGGACCCGCCCTTCGATATGTCCTACATCACCGCCACCCACATTCTGGAGCATTTGCAGCCGGAGGTTTTGGTGGTGAACGATCCGGCGGCGGTGCGCAACGCCCCGGAAAAACTGTTCGTCACCCATTTCGACGGCCTGATGCCGCCGACCTTGATCTCCGCCGATGAAGAGGCCATCCGCGCCTTTCGCGCCGCGCATGGCGACATCATCCTAAAGCCGCTCTACGGAAATGGCGGGGCGGGCGTCTTCCGCATCAAGCCCGACGACCCCAACATGTCCTCTTTACTTGAGATGTTTACGGAGCTTTACCGGGAACCGGTGATCGCCCAGGCCTATGTGCCCGCGGTGACCAAAGGCGACAAGCGCATCATCCTCATCGACGGGGAGGCCGTGGGCGCCATCAACCGCGTGCCGGCGGAAGGGGAGACCCGCTCCAACATGCATGTGGGCGGACGACCCGAACCCGTCGACATGACCGCCCGCGACCAGGAGATCTGCGACGCCATCGGCCCCGCCTTAAAAGAGCAAGGCCTCGTCATTGTCGGCATCGACGTCATCGGCGACTATCTCACCGAAATCAACGTGACGTCCCCCACAGGCTTTCAAGAGGTCCGCCGGTTCGGCGGCGCGGATATTTCAGCGCTGTTCTGGGACTGGGCGGAGGGGCGGTTGTCGAAAAGCTGAGTGCGCCCTGTAAACCAAAGCGCACACGCTTCTTCGATGCGCAAACGCACTCTAAATTGCGTTTTGACGCAAGCCTTTCGCGCGAAACCCGGTATCCGCTTTTGCGCGACACGCCCTAAAGCGTCTCCTCTTCAATCGGAATCGGGGAGACGCTTTAAGTCTTTGTTTTTTCGCATTTCCGGACGGCCAACCGCACACACTTGGCCTGGAAAGGCTTTAGCATTGCGGCCAAGGAACAGCAGCCACAACATAAAAACGATCTCTCCCACAAATGTAACCGTCGAAACGTTGGGAATGCGATCCGTAAACACAGCACTGTCCAGCATGTCGATGGCGTATCCAAGACCCGCAATAATCAGTAGCGCGCCAATCCATTTTGGCGTGTACGGCGCCACGATCGCCAAGACGCCCAAGAGTACGAGATGCAGACCGAAAACACCGAGCCCGAGATCCCAAATTAGATAAAAGCGCAGCGCCTTGTCGAAAACGATACGCCCATGATCGGCGTCAGAAATTGCGGTGGCGAGATAGGGCCAGATTTCAAAAAGCTGGAAAATCGCGAAAAAGAACACGCCTGCGTAGACGATACGCAGGATGGCCGTTGCGCCGGCAAGCGACGGTGAAGCTGGCCTGAAGTAAACCCACAGAGCGAGTGCAACGACCACGTCAAGTATAGCCACAGTCAGCACCGAAAGGCTCGCCCATCTGAAGCGATCCGGTTGAGATGTCAGATTTGAGAGTGTCTGCACGACACTCGATTGATCTATGAGCCGGTCGAGCCCGCCAATAATCGCCACGCCTCCTAGAACCGCCATGGCGAGTAATCCGGCGCCAGCAATGAGCGCAGAATTCCTTGATGCGGGAGATGACTTTTTCTCGCTGTAGTCGTTGATAACCGACATCGTTCAACGCCCTTTATATCCAAGAGAGCGGACTTGTTCAGCCCACTGCTCGACAAGGCCGTCCTTTGGATGGCTCGCCGTTGCGAAATGGGTAAGCATGGCGGGCTTAAAGCCGACAAAGCCGAGAATCTGATGTTTCAATTGTATCCAAAGCGCCCGGCGATACACCCATTTAAAATACCAATCGAACGTATCGGATGTCAGAATGACGCGTGCTGTCCGTCCAGAGAGCATTGGCGTTGGAAAGCCGCCTTTTTTCTTCCGGGTATCAAAGGTTCGACCGGGCAACAACACGCGGTCAAACAGACCTTTGAGTTTGGCGGGAACACCGCCCCACCACATCGGGGTGACAAGGACGAGGTGCCGGCTCCACTCTAGATTGGCCAGAAGCGTTTCCAGGTCAGGTTCAAGCGGCTTTGTTTGACGATACCCGCCAAACCCGAAATCGCTATCAAATTCAATATCACGGATATTCATTACACGAACCTCATACTCTCGCTCCGCTGCGGCTTTAGCGTAGGTCTCAGCCAAGTGTTTCGAGAGCGACCTCTCGGCGGGGTGACCGTTCAGCACGAATATGCGCTTAGGTTGTTCAAGCTGCGTCATGATATAATCTCCGCCGCACGTGTTGTTGCAGCTTTCATTGGCGTTGGCCGATAGGGTTCTTCGCGGACGGCATGGGCAACGTCAATGTAAGATGAGAGCCGCTCCAGCTTGTCGGGGGTCCGGGCAAGAGCGTGCACGCTGTATCCGGCCCGATGAAAGGCCTGGATGAGATGGCCGCCAAGGTAACCCGTTGCGCCGACGACCAGAACAGTTGGTTGACCGGATTTCATATCTGTCTCCTTTCCTTGTGCGGCGCGTCAGCTTGTTTTCAAGCAAGGCTCCGCCTTGCGCCCGGGCACAAGGTCTCCGGGCGGCGCTGGCTGAACTTTTTCACGCCGGGGGCTTCACAAATCCATCCAAGCCATTACTTTATTATGACCGGACAGTCGGTCATGTACGATATCTTATTATGACCGTCAAGTCATAATAAGCAAAAATATGCGCCCAAGGGCGCTTTCAAAGTGAAAGAAGTTGAATGCCCAAGATCGTCGATAAAGAAGAAGTCAGAAACAAAATCATGGACGCGGCGATGAGCGTCTATGCTGATGTGGGCTATCATGCCGCCACGATTAGCGGCGTCGCCAAGGCGGCGGGCATGGGTAAGGGTACGCTGTACCTCTATTTCGAAAGCAAGGAGGCCCTCACCGTGTCACTTGCCGATCGCATTTTCACGGGAATGGAAGAGGCATTTATGGGCGAGGCGCATTGCGATACGCTCGAAGCATTTGGTGAGAAACTGAAAGCGACAATGGACATCCCTGCCGAACGCGCCGGCTTTGTCCGCGTCTTTTTCGAGGTCTTCGGCCCGAGCTTTGCCTCCGAAGAGTTCGTCAAAAGCGTGGCGGGTTTCTTTGACCGACTAGGCGCTTACTATGCGGATCAAATCAAAATGCTTCAAGAGGCTGAAGAAGTATCACAGAATATTGACGCGGCTGTCGCCGGTCGTTCACTCGCAGCTATGGTGGATGGCGTCATATTGCATCGTGGGCTTTTCGCCATATCCGTTCGACGTCATCGCGCAATGATAAAGGAAGCAATTTCCATGTTTGCAGATGGCTTACGCGCATAACTCGAGATAATGGCGCTATAAGGCGGGTTTTCCACCGTTTCGGGCTTTCAGTTTGATATCGCCAATACTTACTGAGAGCCAACGTCGGCCGCCAAAGGCGCATCGTTTGGAGCCGACATCCGCTCAAATATGTCGCCCGGACAGCAGAACCAGCGTTGGCGTGGCGCATTAAGCGCCTTTCGCCCAATCCGTTACGTCGGCCATCGTGCGCGCCACGCGCTCAGCTCCGGCGGCCTGCAGCCGCTCAGCGTGGGCCGGCGTGCAATGACCGCCGCCGACGAACCCCCAAACCGTCATACCCGCCGCGCAGCCCGCTTTAACGCCGTTGACGCTGTCTTCAATGACGATGCAGTCGGCGGCTGAGGCCTGGACCTTTTCAGCGGCGTACAGAAAAATATCGGGCGCCGGTTTGCCGTTCGCCACAAGATCGGCCGAATAGACATGGGGCGCGGCGAGATCCCATAGCCCGGTGCGGCGCAGCTTCTTTTCCAAAAATTCCGTCCGGGAGGAAGAGGCGACGGCGTTGCGCCCTGCAGTTGCGGCGAGGGCGTCATCGGCGCCCGCCACGGCTTGCAGCAAATGTTTGTTCGCCCGCCGGGCGGCGGTGATGCGCGCGCCAAGGTCGTCCGGCGCCGCGCGGCCATGGAGAGCTTTGTGGTCGGCGTTAAGGGCTGAGAAAAAAGAGGCGTCATGGAGCCCGGTGAAGCGGGCGAGATATTCGTCGGCGTCATAGCTAAGGCCAAGGTCGGTCAGGACGCGGCGTTCGGCGTCGATGGACAACACTTCGCTGTCCACAAGCACGCCGTCGCAATCGAAGATCACCGTTTTCATGTCTTAAGTCTTCCTGCGCAAAAAAGGCCCCGCCAAAGCGGGGCCTTCATGCGATTCATATAAGCTGTCGCCTTAATGGGCAAGCCAGGCGAGCAGCAGCAAGGCCACGATGTTTGTGATCTTGATCATCGGGTTGACGGCCGGGCCGGCTGTATCCTTGTACGGATCGCCCACCGTGTCGCCGGTGACGGCGGCTTTGTGAGCTTCGGAGCCTTTGCCGCCATGGTTGCCGTCTTCAATGTACTTTTTGGCGTTGTCCCAAGCGCCGCCGCCGGCGGTCATGGACAGCGCCACGAACAGGCCCGTAACGATCACGCCGAGGAGCATGGCGCCCACGGCGGACAGAGCGGCGGATTTGCCTTCAACGCCGCCGCCGGCGACCATGCCGATGACGAAGTAAAGAACGATCGGCGACAGGATCGGCAGCAATGACGGCACCACCATTTCTTTAATGGCGGAGCTGGTGAGCAGGTCCACCGCACGGTGATAGTCAGGCTTTTCCTCTCCGGTCATGATGCCGGGCTTTTCTTTAAACTGGCGCCGCACTTCCTCCACAATTGAAGACGCCGCCCGACCCACGGCCTGCATGCCCATGGAGCCGAACAGGTAAGGCAAGAGGCCGCCCATCAACAGCCCGACCACCACGTAAGGGTTGGACAAAGAGAAGTCGACGGCGACGCCTTCGAACCAGGGATATTCGGTAGGATTGCTGACAAAGTACGCCAGGTCCTCCGTATAAGCAGCGAACAGCACAAGGGCGCCGAGACCGGCCGAGCCGATGGCGTAGCCTTTGGTGACGGCCTTCGTCGTGTTGCCCACAGCGTCGAGAGCGTCGGTTGTCTCCCGCACGCTATCCGGCAGCTCGGACATTTCGGCGATGCCGCCGGCGTTGTCCGTCACAGGGCCGAAGGCGTCGAGCGCCACCACCATGCCGGCGAGCGCCAGCATCGTCGTCACCGCAATGGCGATGCCGTAAAGGCCGGCGATGTTGAACGTGACGATGATGCCCGCGACGATAACGATGGCGGGCAGCGCCGTCGCTTCCATTGAGACCGCAAGGCCCTGGATGACGTTCGTGCCGTGGCCGCTTTCGGACGCCTTGGCGACGGATTTCACCGGGCGATAGTTGGTGCCGGTGTAATATTCCGTAATCCACACAATGAGGCCCGTGACGACGAGACCGACGACGCCGCAGATGTAAAGGCCAAGACCCGTGAAGCTCTTCACGTCGACGCCGGCGCCCACCGTATACTCCGTTCCCATGCCGATGATGCTGGCGGTCAAGGGGTAAAGGGCGATGAGGGACAGAACCGCTGTGGCGATAAAGCCTTTATACAGGGCGCCCATGATGTTTGTGGAGCCCTTGCCGAGGCGCACGAAGAACGTGCCGATGATGGATGTGATGATGCACACCCCGCCGATGGCGAGGGGATAGAGCATGAACTGCATCACCGTCGTTGCGCCGGCGGAGGCGAAGAAAATGGCGCCGAGCACCATGGTCGCCACAACGGTGACGGCGTAGGTCTCGAACAGGTCCGCCGCCATGCCGGCGCAGTCGCCCACATTGTCGCCGACATTGTCGGCGATGGTCGCCGCGTTCCGGGGGTCGTCCTCGGGAATGCCGGCTTCGACCTTGCCCACCAAATCGCCGCCGACGTCGGCGCCCTTGGTGAAGATGCCGCCGCCCAGACGCGCGAAGATGGAGATCAGCGACGCGCCGAGGCCAAGGGCCACAAGGGCGTCCACCACACCGCGGCTTTCCGGCGCAAGATTAAGTCCGCCGACGAGAAACCCGTAATAGCCGGCGACGCCGATGAGCGCGAGGCCGGCGACGAGCATGCCGGTGATGGCGCCCGCCTTAAAGGCGACGTCAAGGCCCGCTTGCAGGCTTTCAGAAGCCGCTTGCGTCGTACGGACATTGGCGCGCACCGAGACGAGCATGCCGATATAGCCGGCCGCCCCCGACAGGGCCGCGCCGATGAAAAACCCGACGGCGACCCAAATGTTAAAGAGAAACAAAAGGGCGATAAAAACCACAGCGCCGACAATGGCGATGGTGGTGTATTGCCGGTTAAGATAGGCGCTCGCGCCTTCCTGGATGGCCGCGGCCACTTCTTTCAT
Organism: Pseudomonadota bacterium; assembly: GCA_039183635.1. Classification (GTDB taxonomy): domain Bacteria; phylum Pseudomonadota; class Alphaproteobacteria; order Caulobacterales; family Parvularculaceae; genus JBCDBL01. Next base: position 28,966 of record JBCDBL010000008.1, on the reverse strand, counting down.
CCGGTCGTTGCCGGATGGCAAATTCATAATAGACTGTACGGTCCAAAGTCCGTAAACGACGGCCAGCGCACCGGCGCCGATGACGAGCCAAAGCTCCAAACCCATGGGTAATCCTCCCGCAGAATTGTAAGGAAAGAGGCGCGAAAGAAGCGATGTGCGCCGCCGCATTGTCATGCGCCGACGAGGTTCGCCCCGGCCCCTTGACGTTCAAATCGGCGCGACGATGCCAAATTAGCTTTGGAAACGCAAGAAAGTCCTTGGGAATATAAGACAATTTTGCGCCAATCATATATGTGGCTTTGCAGGTTGGTGTAAGCCTAATCCTTGATATGTTCTGCTTAGAATAAAAAGAGTTCCATTGACGCTTGGGGAAAGTCGGGGGTGTGTATGTATCAGCGCGTATTTGCGATATTCGCTTTTTTTATTTTGGCTTTTGCGAATACCGCTTTTTGCTTTGCTGAAGATTTCAGTTTTACGGCTGCACCGGATTGGGTCGTGCGCAACGCGTTACCCAAAATCCCAGCGCCGGATGCTGCTGCAGGCGGTGAATATAATCTGCTGATCGACAGGCAGATTCGTTTTTCTCACGATGAGCACCATTATGTTTATCGAAGAGCCGTGAAAATTACTTCGCGGTCCGGACTTGAATCGAGCGGGCGGATAACCGCGGACTTCGATCCTGCTAAAGACGCTTTTTCCATTCATGTCGTGCGCGTCCATCGAGCAGGGGACGTTTTCGATCGTATTCCAGAAATAAAATTCCAGACGGCGCGTCGCGAACAGGATCTCCAGCAAGGCGTAACAGACGGTGTTTTAACGGTTTTTGCGGAAATACCCGACCTAAGAGTCGGTGATATTGTTGAATATGAAATGAGTTGGCGGTCAAAAAATATATTTTGGCCCGGCAATTATTTTGACGAGTTTCAGACCGAATACAGCGTTCCTGTCGGCGCTTTGCACTATCGAATTTTATCCCCGCGCGGGACGCCCTTGACCATCCGAAATAATGCAACTGAGGTTGAATTCGTTTTAAACCAACTCGGCGATGAGGACGAACGTATTTGGGCTTTGACGAATGTGCCTAGAAAGCTGGGGGAAGATCATTCGCCCTGGTCATATTTTCACTGGGGACATATCAGCCTTTCCACAATGTCTGAATGGAACGACGTGGCGCATTGGGGGGCGGCTCTTTATGACGTTGACCAGGATTTGCCTGTTGCGCTTCGCGCGCGAATTAAGGCTTTACAGGTCGCCTCCGTCGATCTTCGTGAGTTGATCACATGGGCGATCCGTTATGTCCAGGATGATATTCGGTATGTAAGCGACGCTGTTGGCCTCGGCGCCTACGTTCCGCGACCGCCTTCTCGCGTTATTGAGCTTGGCTATGGGGATTGTAAGGACAAGGCGCAACTTTTGGTTGTGCTATTGCGCGCTTTGGGGGTGGAGGCGCACCCCGCCCTTGTCAACACCACGCAAGGCGATCGGCTGGCCTCGCTCGCCCCTGCGCCGACTGTTTTCGATCACGTGGTGGTCGCCGTCGAAATGGACGGGGATTACATCTGGATTGACCCAACCTATACGCTGCAAGGCGGTTTGTTTCCGGACATCTCGCCTCCTGATTACGGCTTTGCTTTGCCGCTGCGTGAAGGGGCGTCGCTTGTGCCTATGGACCAAAAATCGCTTGAATTTCCGGCATACGCGGTTACGCAAGAATTTGATTTTGAAAACACAAAGACGGATGGCGTCTTGATCGACATTGAAACTGTGCGTACAGATTATTCTGCAGATTATTTCCGCAGTCAGATCGATAGCTTGCCAGTGGAAACATTAAAAAACGACTGGATTGAGCACCACCAAAATAACTATCCTGGCTTGATAGCGCGCGCGCCTCCCGAAATTGAGGACATGCGCAATATAAATATCATTACTGTAAAAGAGCAGTACGCCTTGCCGGCCGCTGCGTTTGAGGAGATTGCTTCGGAATTTCCCTTTTACGCTGAGGGGGTGAGTGTCAACACCCCGGTTGTATCCGTTGAGGCTCGTCAATCGCCTGTCGCGTTGCCGCATCCGGTGTACGCCACCCATAATTTAGTTTTGCATGGGTTTTCCGAACCCCTGGAGGGCGTTCCTGAAAAGCATATACAAGATGCGCCGGCGCGCATGCGCATCTTAAATGTTGAGACGGGCGATAAGCTTGAAATAGCGTATGAGTATCAAACGTTAGAAGGCGTTGCGTCGCCGATGATTGTAGAAAAATTTCAAAAACAAAAACAAGATTTTTCTGAGTGGACGTCCATAAACTATAATTTAGACGCACAAAGTTTGACCGCCAGCACCTTAAATTCAGAAGAAACTGTAGAAGTTATTTTTGGCGGCATTGCGGTTTTGGCGCTGTTCGGGGGAGCTATTGGATTGGCGCTGTGGACGTTCCGGCATGACGATCGATATAATGGCGCGCGCGTACTTATTCCCGCACCGCCATTAAAGTGGTTTATACTGAATATATGTTCTTGTGGTTATTATGGTCTTTTATGGTTGTGGCGTTGTTGGCGGCAAGTAAAACGGGCTGGGGGAAATATTAGCCCTTTGCTGCGTTTTATTTTCAGCTTCTTTTTTGTGTACGCCCTATTCAAAGAAATTCACAGTCGTTATGAAAGCCAAGTTCCCTATATTTGGGGAATTATAGCGGCGATCGCCTTTTTTATATGGTCGATAGTGGGCGAAGTGGCGACAAACGGCAATGAGGTGCAAATCTGGGCGATCATTGTTTTGTGTACGTCTTGGTTGCCTTTGACGCTGTTGGCGTTTATGGTCAACAAAGCAAATGAAACAAATGATGAGGCGTGGCGTCATCACCAGACCTGGCAAGCACGCACAGTGATCGGTTTGCTTTTTGGCGTTTGTTTTTTTGGTTTAATTATCTCTGGGATGAAAACGCTGGCTTAAGCTCTTCATCTTTTTCAGATAGCGCTATTTTTTGGCCGCCTCAACGCCTTCAAGAATGAGGCGCTTGGCGTCGTCCAGGCCGCGCCAGCCGACGACTTTCACCCATTTTTCCGGCTCAAGATCTTTATAATGCTCGAAAAAGTGGGTGATTTTGTCGATGAGGATTTGCGGCAGGTCCTCATAGGTCTCGACTTTATTATAGAATTGCGTGAGCCGTCTGGACGGCACGGCGAGAATTTTTTCATCCTGCCCCGCCTCATCTTCCATAATAAGAACGCCCACAGGCCGCGCCCCGACCACGGCGCCCGGCACCAGCGCCCGTTGCCCCACGACCATGACGTCCACAGGATCGCCGTCGTCGGCGAGGGTGTGCGGCACAAAACCATAATTGCAGGGGTAATGCATCGGCGTGTAAAGAAACCGGTCGACGAACATCGCGCCTGAGGCTTTGTCCACCTCATACTTGATCGGCTCCCCGCCGAGCGGAACTTCGATGACGACGTTTACGTCGTCAGGCGGATTGACGCCGATAGAAATTTTTTCGAGGTCCATAAGACAGGTTCCATACCGAACCGCTGACACGCGATCGGCGCTCTTCTAGCGGGTTTATGCTGCATTGCAATCGTAAAATGCGTAAAGCTTCATGCTTTTTATAGCAGTTTTGTCTACGAGAAGCGAAATGAATTATTGCATTGCACAATCAGTCGGCTAAGACCGGCGCTTTAATATCAACAAACAAAAAACGAGGCCGTCACAGTGACGAAAACCGATTTCGCCGCTTTTACGGAGCGGCTGGCCGCTTCTGAGTTAGAGAATGTAAAAAGCGCGCTGACGCCCGCCCGGGCGAAAACAGAGCTCCTGGCGGGACTTACCGTTGCGCTCGCCCTGGTGCCGGAGGCTGTCGCGTTCGCATTTGTGGCCGGCGTGCACCCTTTGTCGGGGCTTTATGCGGCGTTTATTGTCGGGCTTGTGACGGCTGTTATCGGGGGAAGGCCGGGCATGATTTCCGGCGCGACCGGGGCGTTGGCTGTGGTGATGGTGGCCCTCGTGGCGGACCATGGTGTTGAATATCTATTCGCCACAGTGGTTTTGATGGGAATATTGCAGATTCTGGCCGGCGTGTTTCGCTTGGGCAAATTTATCCGGCTTGTCCCCCACCCGGTGATGCTCGGCTTCGTCAATGGCCTCGCCATCGTGATTTTCCTGGCGCAGCTCAGTCAGTTTCAGGTTCCCGGCTCCGCCGCGGCGTCCGGACATGGGATCGCGCACGGCGAATGGATGACCGGCGCGCCGCTGGCGTTGATGTTGGGCCTGACGGCGCTCACCATGGCGATCATTTGGGCGACGCCGAAAGTAACGCGCGCCGTGCCGGCGCCTTTGGCGGGCATCGCCATCGTCGCCGGGATTGTCATCGGCTTTGGCCTCGACGCCCCGCGGGTCGGCGATCTTGCATCCATCAAGGGCGGTTTGCCGGCGTTCCATATCCCTCTCGTCCCAATGTCTCTGGAAACGCTGAAGATTATCTTTCCGTACGCTGTGATTCTCGCCGCCATCGGCCTCATCGAAAGTTTGCTCACCCTCAATCTTGTGGGCGATATGACAGGCAAACGCGGCGGCGCCTCTCAGGAATGCGTCGCCCAGGGGCTCGCCAATACGGCCACAGGTTTTTTTGGCGGTATGGGCGGCTGTGCAATGATCGGCCAGTCCATGATCAATGTGAAATCCGGCGGACGCACGCGTTTGTCCGGCGTTTCGGCGGCATTGTTTTTGCTGGCGTTTATTCTCGTCGGATCGCCGCTCATCGAACAAATCCCCCTTGCTGCGCTCACCGGTGTGATGTTCATGGTGGTGATCGGCACATTCGCCTGGCGCAGTTTGATGATTATGCGCAAAATTCCGCTAACGGATGCTTTTGTCATTTTGCTTGTCACCGCCGTTACGGTGGCGCACGACCTGGCCGTAGCGGTGGTGGTCGGCGTTATCGTTTCAGCGCTGGCGTACGCCTGGAACAACGCAAAACGAATCCACGCCCAGATCGACATGCTCGCGCCCGGGGTCAAAATTTATCGCATTGAGGGACCGTTGTTTTTCGGGTCCGCCGAAGGGTTTTCAGAGATTTTTTCTCCAAACGACGACCCGGACACGGTGGTTGTCGATTTTATGAACAGTCGCGTCGTCGATCAGTCCGCGTTGCAAGCGATCGAAGATATGGCGGCGAAATATGAAGCCCAGGGCAAAACACTACAGTTGCGTCATTTGTCCCGGGACTGCCATAAACTGTTGAACCGCGCCGGGCAATTGATGGTCGATTCCAACGACGACCCGGATTACGGTTTGGCGGTGGATTATTCCGTGCGAACCGGGATTTTAGGCGCCGGACATTAATTGATATTTTCGGTGTTTACGCAGACCGGTTGAATACACATTCGACGGATCGTCTATAGATTTGCATGTATTCCTAAACGGACCGCCCCCGTCGCGCCAAGAGCCTTAACCGCAAGGCGTTCAGTTTGATGAAGCCTTCCGCATCCTGCTGGTCGTAGACGGCGTCTTCTTCAAAGGTGACATGCTCCATGGAGTAGAGCGATTTCGCCGAGGCGCGGCCGATGATGTGAACGCCGCCCTTGTAAAGCTTCAGGCGCACGGTTCCCTCCACATGCTCCTGGCTTTTGTCGATCGCCGCCTGGAGCATCTCGCGCTCCGGCGCGAACCAGAAGCCGTTATAGATGAGCTCCGCGTAACGGGGCATCAACTCATCCTTTAAATGCGCCGCGCCGCGGTCGAGGGTGATTTGTTCAATCCCCCTGTGGGCGGCGAGAAGGATGGTTCCTCCGGGGGTTTCGTATATCCCGCGGGACTTCATGCCCACGAATCTGTTCTCCACAAGATCGAGCCGCCCGATCCCGTGGGTGCGGCCAAGATCGTTCAATTTTGCGAGAAGGTCCGCCGGCGACAGCGCGGCGCCGTCGATAGAGACCGCGTCGCCCTTTTCAAAGCCGAGCTCGATGATTTGCGGGCTGTCCGGCGCGTTCTCGGGGTGGTCGGTGCGCTGATAGACGTAATCTGGCGCATCTTCGGCCGGGTCCTCCAGCACCTTGCCCTCGGAGGAGGTGTGCAGAAGGTTTGCGTCCACCGAAAACGGCGCTTCACCGCGCTTGTCCTTGGCGATAGGGATCTGGTGCTTTTCAGCAAAGTCGATGAGTTTCGCCCGGGAGTTCAGATCCCATTCCCGCCAGGGGGCGATCACTTTTATGTCGGGGTCAAGGGCGTAATAGCCAAGCTCGAACCGCACCTGATCGTTGCCCTTGCCCGTGGCGCCGTGGCACACGGCGTCGGCGCCGACGGCGCGGGCGATCTCGATCTGGCGTTTGGCGATCAGGGGCCGGGCGATGGAGGTGCCGAGGAGGTAAAGCCCCTCGTAAACGGCGTTCGCCCGGAACATCGGAAACACATAGTCGCGGACGAACTCTTCCCGCAGATCCTCGATGAAAATCTCTTTGACGCCGAACATCTCTGCCTTTTTGCGGGCGGGCTCCAATTCCTCGCCCTGGCCGAGATCGGCGGTGAATGTAACCACCTCGCAGCCATAGGTTTCGGTCAGCCATTTTAAAATGATGGAGGTGTCCAGCCCGCCGGAATAAGCGAGAACGACTTTTTTGATATCGGCGGTCATGGGCGGCCCTTAAGCTTTTAATACGTAAACACGCCGCTCAATCTCATATTTAAGGCCCTGGCGCCAAGCAAAATATACGGGCCTCGATATTCAGATCGCCGCCGCTTGCAGGGTGTTCTTCAACAGGCAGGCGATGGTCATGGGCCCGACGCCGCCTGGAACGGGCGTGATCGCGCCTGCAACCCCTTTGGCTGCATCGAAATCCACGTCACCGACGAGCTTCGTCTTGCCTTCGCCTTTTTCCGGGGCGGGAACCCGATTGATGCCGACATCGATGACGATCGCACCCGGCTTCACCCAGTCGCCCTTAACAAGAGCGGGCGCCCCCACCGCGGCGCACAGAATATCCGCTTGCCGGCAGACGGCGGCGAGGTCTTGTGTGCGCGAGTGCGCCATAGTGACGGTGCAATTTTCCGCAAGCAACAATTGTCCAAGGGGTTTGCCAACAAGGATGGAGCGGCCGACGACAACGGCGTGAAGGCCTGACAAATCCTCACGCACGCTCTTGGCCAGGATAACGGAACCCTGGGGGGTGCAAGGGACAAGGCCAGGCTTGCCCAGCATAAGCCGGCCGGCGTTTGCTTCGGTAAGGCCGTCCACGTCTTTTTCAGGCGCGATTTCATTGATGACCCGGTTGGCGTCGATATGGTCGGGCAAAGGCATTTGCACCAATATGCCGTGGACGGCGGGATCGGCGTTCAAGGCCTGGACAAGGGCGATAAGGTCGGCTTGCGACGTTGTCGCGGGCAAACGCTTTTCGATGGAGCGAAAGCCGACCTCTTTGGCGAACTTGCCTTTGTTGCGAACGTAAACCTCGCTTGCCGGATCATCTCCCACAAGCACCACGGCAAGCCCCGGTTGCGGTCCGCCGCTTTCAACGTGTCGTGCGGTTTGCTCGGCGATTTTGCGTCTTAAATTGGCGGCGACAGCTTTGCCGTCGATCAAGGTTGCGGTCATATCGGCGCTCCATTCACGGCGCTATAGGCCGAATTGCGCTGCAGCGCCGAACACATAGGTGTTGACGAGCAAACGAAGAAACTGCAGCCCGAAAAAAGCGACCAAAGGCGTAATGTCAACGGCCCCCAGCATGGGGACGAAGCGGCGAATGGGCCGGTAAATCGGGTCGGTTAACGCGGTGGTGAACCGCCAGACAGTGGACACGAACTCGTTGCGGCTGTTGACGATATTGAACGCAATCAGCCAGCTTAAAATCGCCTGAATAATGATGACGAAAATGATGAAACTGATGACTGCGTTGAACAGCCAGTAAAAGGGGTACATGCGGCGGCTCCGTAAGGGGGCGGGATGGGCGTCAAACGCGCCATAACGCTTGGTTGTAAGCCGCTCCTCGGCTGCTGGCAATGGCCCGTTCCCCGAGGGCTATTGACAAGCAGTAACGCCGGGTCTACGTGCGATTAAAGATCCGATGGGGCTATAGCTCAGTTGGGAGAGCGCGTCGTTCGCAATGACGAGGTCGGCGGTTCGATTCCGCCTAGCTCCACCAATTTCCATAAGTGAAAATTGGCGTTGCTAGGATTTTCTGTTTTGGAAGAAAGCTCGAACAGGTCCGATCTTTCTTCCAGGGGCTCCCCCATTTTTATTTCATCCGCCAGAGACAGATTTTTCCTTATATTATTCTGATGGAAGGCGGATGTGTTTCGGCTCGAGGTTTCACCTCTCACCTCCGCCATACCGTACTACGGGATACAAAAATCGTAAAATCCTGAAAGGCCCGGCGTCGCCGGGCCCTGTTGCTTTATCTTAGACCGCTTATCTTAACCAGCGCGGGCAAAACTTAAAAATTCTGCACTCTTAAAACACGCGCCGGCGCCGTTCCGCCTTCCAACAATCCCCCCGTCGTTAAGACAAGAAGCGCGGGACGACCTTGCCACTGCGTCATCGCAATCGCGGTGCAACCGCCACAGCCGCCGCCAAACACTTCCTCGACCACTCCATCTGCGGATACTTTTAACAAAGCTTCGCCATGGGTTGTGGCGTAAAGCACGCCGTCATCGCCGAAGATAAAATCGTCCACACCGCCGGTCTTTGCAAATAGCTGAAGATCCCCATCGCTCCAGGGGTCGCGTTTAAAAATCGCCCCTTTGGAAGAACTCGAAACATATAAAGCGCCATTGTGCGTTTTGACGCCATTGGCCGCCGGACGAAACGGCTGCACAGTCGGATCGGGCGCCAAGGCGTTGTCCGCCAGCCATGACGTCGTTTCCCCGGTCTGCGGATCCACCCGCCACAACACGCCGGCAATCGAGTCCGCAACAACGACGTCGCCAGACGGCAGGACATGAAGGCCATTTAAGAAACGGGCGTCGCCGGCAAGCGTGCTTGTCTCCACTTCACCGGCAGGGGTTAAACGCAAAATTGTATTCGTCTGTGTGAAAGCTGGAAACTCGGTAAACGGAGTGCTGTGGCCCGCCACAACGAACCCCGCCTGCGACCGTACGATGCTGACCGGGTGGACAGGCAACGCGGCGAAAACCTCCGTTGCGCCGTCCTGACCAACTCTGACGATAGTTTTATCGAAGTAATGTGTGAAGAGAATATCATTATCTTGCGTAACAATGAGGTTCTCAAGGAAAGCGCCGTTCGGATATTCCGCCAGGATTTCGAATGTGACGCCCACATGAACAGCATCGGGCGCGCCAAGGGCGAGACCTGCAGATTGGAGCGCCGCCGGGCGGCCTTCGACGTCACACATGTCTCCACCCCGCACGCCTGAAGCAGGCAAGCCGTCTACAAAGCCGACAATGTCGTAGTCGATCGGACATTCATGAACGGCCTCCACCCCGATGCACCCTTCCGCGCCGACATCTTGGGCGACATTAAGACGCCAATCGCCATCGCCGCATCCAGCCCCATTGAACAGATCAATGGCGGCTTGCGATCGCGCCGTGAACGTTAACTCATCGCGATAAAAGTCGCCGGCGCGCACGCCGGGCAGGCTTTCAACCGGCGCGCCAAGCTCATAACCACCGGCGATTCCCAGGGAGAAAAAAGGCTGTGTACAACCGTCATCGGTATAGGAGGTCACCTGTATGGACCAGTCCGCTTCTGAAAACGTATAAGACCGGGTTGCATAACTCGGGGAGCCATCGGCGGTTTCACCGACCTCGCAACCGGGACCGACCCGCGCGCCGACAAGATCGGCCGGCGTCACAAGCTTGACAGCAGAGCGCTGTTCGGGGACTGGCGTTTGGCTTTCCTGGCTGCAAGCAGCGAGAACGGCCAAGGATGACGCCAGGCATATGGCGCGCAATGCAATATGCGACATAAGATCTTGCTCCTTATAAAGTCAGAATTTTATCGCTGTGGAAAACATAAAGAACGTAAAATCGCCACCGCCGGCGCCATCGATCGCGTCTGCAGCAAAGCCGTGTACAAAAGCCGTGCTGACGGACAAATGCGGGCGGCGCCGTGTTGCTGAAGCGTTCAAAAAGGTTGAGATAAGGTCTCCGCCGCTTGAAACGCCATGTGGGGTGAAAGGCGTGTAACCTGGATTAAATGAAGGCCGTCTCACGCGCTAAAAAACAAATAATCCTAGAACCGTTTGCCGACAAACGGCAAGGGCGAACAGCTCCGGACAACACACGCATATGAACGCTTCCTGAAACAAAAGTCATGGCGGTTTAGATGCTGGCTCGCAGCGGATGGCTCTTGATGCCGTCTCCGCCGCACCTTAGCTTAAGGGCCGGCGGCGTACTGCCCGGTGCGTGAGAGCCTTGTTTCCCGGGGACCTTAATTTCCCTCTATGGGAGCTGCCTCTGGTCTGGATCGTGGTCCGTTTCACGCGGCGCCCACCTGATAGTCAGGTCCGAGGGGATTCAAACCGCTCCACGGCCATGGTGGTCGCCGCCTCCAACGCCCGGGCCTTGGCGACAGGAGAACCTGGACCCATCTTGATAACGTACGCCTCAAGGACCGGAGCGTCGACGCCAGAAAAGCCGCCCCTCCCTTCCGGAGACATCCGCTTAATCGCATTGCGGTCGCGCCAGAGCCCAATGCCTCAAAGTTGGAGCGAAGCCTTGCCAACCCAGCATAGTATACGTCCCGCCAGTACGGACGATTACCCCGCCATCGCAGCGATCGCCGAAAGCACAGAACTGTTTCCCGCCAGCGCGCTTAACGACATGATCAGCGGATATCGGGAAAACACATCGAAAGACATTTGGTTCGTCGCAGAACGCGACGGCGCCGTTGCATCTTTCGGATTTTGCGACGAAAAATCGGCGATCTATTTCTCCCGCGCGGCGCCCCACCTCATACAATTAAAGCACGTCGCGCATGGCGTGAAGCAACCGTAGTCAAACTATTTAAAGACTATCGTTTTGTCGCCATTCAAAATGACGCGGTGAGAGGCATGCCATTTTACCGCGCGGGACAACACGCGCGCTTCAATGTCTTTACCAACCTCGACCAGCTGATCCGGCGCCAGAGAATGATCGACTCGCTCGACATCTTGCTCGATGATCGGTCCCTCATCCAAATCAGACGTGACATAATGCGCGGTGGCGCCAATAAGCTTTACACCGCGCTTATGGGCCTGATGATAAGGTTTCGCCCCCTTAAAGCTGGGCAGAAATGAGTGATGAATATTAATGCAGCGGCCTGACAGTTTTGCGGTCAGCCCATCGGATAGAATTTGCATATATCGCGCCAAAACAACAAGTTCCGCACCATGTTCTTTTGTAATTTGATAAAATTCCGTTTCGCTTTCTAGCTTTGTTTCCTTCGAAATCGGAACATGATAATATGGAATACCATGCCATTCGGCCATTTCTCGCATATTCTCATGATTTGAGATTATCGCCTTAATATCGATTGGCAATGCATCGTTTTTCCAACGGTGTAAAAGGTCATTCAAACAATGGCCAAACTTTGAGACAGCAATAACCGTAGGTATGCGCTCGTTTGCATCTACAATGGACCACTCCATTTTGAATGGATCAGCCAGCGCTGCAATACCGTCCTTAAAAGCATCAATGTCGAAATCAACACCTTCGCTAGAGCGAAACACCATACGAGAGAAAAAACGCCCTGCCTCAATGTCGCTGTGGGACTTGGTTTCTTCGATAAACCCTCCCACCTTATAAATATAAGTCGATACTGCAGATTGAATACCAGCAGCATCAGGACAGAAGTACGTCAAAACCCAAGACTTCATACCTTATACTTCCTAATTAAATAAACGCTGAAAGGCGCCGCCCTTTCCACAGGGTCGCCGCGAAAAGGTTGGCGCGACATCGAACGTCGAATTGGCGGGCTTGGCACTACCACGAACAGGGTATTGCTGGCGCAGCCTGAATTGACCGAACGTTTTAACAGAAGCATCAAAGGATCGGATACAGTATCCGCGCAGACGGCAATGACGGGCGCGGCGTTATTAAAGAGGTAAAATGAGCAAGCCTTTGCCACAAACGGCACGAATCGTCATTATCGGTGGGGGCATTATCGGATGTAGCATCGCGTACCATCTGGCGAAGTACGGGGCGGAAGACGTCGTCTTGCTCGAGCGGAAACAGCTGACATGCGGAACGACGTGGCATGCTGCAGGCTTGTTAACCACATTACGCCACTCTGAAAACGCCACCAAGCTTGCCAAATACACGCTCGATCTTTTCAAGACGCTTGAAGAGGAAACGGGCCAGGCCACAGGCGTGCTGAACACCGGGTCTATTCAAATTGCATCGGATGAGGTGCGTCTTGAAGAAATGCGCCGCGGCTGTGCGATGGCGGATTGTTTTGGCGTGAAGAACCACGAGATAACGCCAGACCAGATCGCTGAACATTGGCCGCTTGCGAATATTTCAGACATGATGGCGGGCTTTTACTTCCCCGACGACGCCCGAACCAATCCCACAGACACAACAATGGCGCTGGCCAAGGGCGCACGGGCCGGCGGCGTTCAAATTTTTGAAAACATCAGCGTTTCCAATATTGTCGAAAAAGACGGTGAAATTGTAGGCGTTGAGACAGAACAAGGACGGATTAACACAAATATTATCGTCAACTGCACCGGCATGTGGGCCCGGGACTTTGGCGCTCAGTCCAACGTTAATATCCCCCTTCATGCCGCCGAACACTATTATCTTATTACGGAAAGCATGGACGGGATGCATCCGGATTTGCCGATCCTAAGAGATCCGGGAAACGCCGCCTATTACCGTGAAGAAACTGGCAAGTTGATGCTGGGGCTGTTTGAACCACTTGCTGCAGCTTGGGGCGAAGACGGAATAAAATCCGACTTTTCATTTGATGAGCTGCCGCCCGACTGGGACAGAATGTTGCCCTATATCGAAAAAGCAATGGCGCGCGTCCCTTCCATGGAAAACGCCGGAATCAAACTTTTGTTCTGCGGTCCGGAAAGCTTTACGCCGGATCATAACGCCCTCATGGGTGAAGCGCCGAACATCAAGAATTACTTTGTCGCCGCTGGTTTCAACTCTCTCGGCATCCTGTCAAGCGGCGGCGCCGGCATGATCATGGCGAACTGGATTATGAACGGACATCCGCCCATGGATGTATTCGACACGGACTTACGGCGCGCCCATGACTTCCAACGCAACCCTAAATTCCTGAAAGACAGAGTAACGGAGTCTTTAGGGCTTGGTTATCAATATCATTGGCCATTCCGGCAATATGAAAGTGCGCGGAACGTCAAAAAGCTTGTTTTACATGATCGCTTAGTCAAGGCGGGTGGTTGCTTTGGCGAATCGGCAGGCTGGGAACGTCCGAACTGGTATGCGCCTGAAGGCGTGGAGCCTAAATACAAGTACAGCTACAAACGGCAAAACTGGTTTGAATATAACGCCGCAGAGCATCAGTCTGTACGTGAAAATGTAGGGGTGTTTGAACAAAGCTCTTTCTCAAAATTCCTTGTTCAGGGACGGGATGCTGAAAAATCCTTAAACTGGATTTGTACGAATAATATTGCTGTTCCTGTTGGAAAGTCTGTTTACACGCAATTTCTAAATGTACGCGGAGGGATTGAAGCTGACTTGACGATAACCCGAACGGCCGAAGATGCTTTCTTGGTCTTAACTGCGCCCTTTACGCACAATCATGTCTTTCATTGGATTAAGGGGAATATCTCTGATAAGGATCATAGTGTTATTACGGACATTACAGGCGCCTATGGCATGTTGAATGTTCAGGGGCCAAATGCACGCGCCTTATTGGCGACGTTGACCGATGCGGATCTGTCCAATGACGCCTTCCCATTTGGAACTATGCAGGACATTGATATTGGATATCAAACGGTCAAAGCGTTGCGCATCACCTATATGGGCGAATTGGGCTGGGAGTTATATATCCCGACGGAATATCTGGCGTCCGTTTATGACGCGCTGATTGAAAAAGGCAAAGCATTTGACCTTCGACATTGCGGGTATCATACGCTGGCGTCTTTACGTATCGAGAAAGCCTATCGTGAATGGGCCCATGACATAGGTGCTGATGATACGCCTCTTGAGGCCGGGTTGGGCTTTGCAGCCGATCTTAACAAGCCAGGCGGTTTTTTGGGACGCGAAGCGTTGATGGAGCAAAAACAGCGCAAACCCTTGACCAAGCGCCTTGTACAGTTTTTGTTAGAGGATCCTGAGCCCCTGCTTTACCATGACGAGCCCATATTGGTGGACGGGGAAATCAACAGCATCACAACTTCCGCCATGTACGGACATACTTTAGGCGGGGCGGTTGCAATGGGATATTTGAACAATGCTGATGGCGTGACAGCGGATTGGATCGCAGAGCGGCAAATTGAAATCCGCATCGGCGTCGATAAATTTGCCGCCAAAGCTTCGCTGAAGCCTATGTACGACCCAAAAAGCGAACGCATTAAAGCGTAGACGCAAACTCTTTACCCAATTCGGCGGATCGCTTCAAAAGAGAGGAGACGTGTTTCTCTCCTTCTATAGCCCCATACAGAGTTTCAAGGCGCGGGTTTTCAACATGACAATAATCCAGGATACCTGTCTTTAACTGGACATTCAGCGCTTTGTCATAGTTTCTCTTCGTATACCCTTTTTTATCGTTCCCCGCGACCGCGAGCATCCACACATGCTTGTGAGGATAAAAACGGTCGCCATAGGCCCAGCCATTGTTAAAAACGCGATCAATCCACCCCTTCAGCATCGCCGGCATAGACCACCACCATACGGGAAAGACCATGACAGTAGCGTCATTGCGCTCAATGCGAGCCATTTCGGCCAATACAGCCTCAGAGTAAACTTTTCGCGGATCCTCCCAGTCCGGTTCATCATCAACATTCAGCCGGGGATCAAATCCTTCTCTGTACAAATCTGCAACTTCAAACGCGACGCCTTTGGCGTTTTCGCAAAATGCATGGGTCACCTGCATCGTCAAAGAGTCAAGACGCGGATGACACGGCACAATAAGCGTTTTCGTCATTCTGATTGTCCTGTCGGCGTGCGATACAAGATGAAAACAGGGTTATCGACCTAAAAAACACCGCAAGGGGGAGGCCCTGCGGTGTTTTTGGCAAGCGCTTATAAAAGCACGCTAGAAGTCAACGGACAGAGACCCGCCGATGATACGCGGCGGACCGTACACCTGAATTGTGTTGCCGAAAAAGGCAGAGAGATCAAACGCGTATGTTTGGTTTTCCTCGTCTGCAAGATTACGAACAAACAAGCTCGCCTCAGCGTCGGTTCCGCCAATTTGGAAGCCATAACTGACGCTGGCGTTCATCAACGCATAACCGTCCCCGGTAACAAGGGGTCCGTTGATGGTGTTATAGGTTTGCTCCCCGGTATAGTAACCGTCAAACTGGACCGCCAAGGCGTCATCGCCGTTCACCGGAAACTCTTTACGCACAAGCCAGTTCGCCGTGACGTCTGGCGCGAGCACCATGTCCTGGTCAACAAACGTTCCAGGCGCAACTTCGACGTCCAGAACAGTCGCATCCAAAACCGAGAGGCCGGCCCGCAAATCCCAACCGTCTCCCGGTGCGGCGATCACTTCAAGTTCGCCGCCATATATTTCAGCTTCAAAGTTACGCACGACGCTGGCGAGGCCGACAAAAACGAAACCTTGATAATCGCTATAGTCATAATAGAACGCGCTGGCGTTCACCCGGAGCCTGTCATCAGCCAGATCCGCCTTAACACCAATTTCGTAAGCATCAAGCGTTTCAGGCTCAAACCCAAGCTCGCTCACTGTCAAGAAGCCGTCAAGCGGCGCAGTGAAGCTGCCCGCTTTCACACCCCGATTATAACCGGCATATAAAAGCAAGTTGGATGTCGGCGTGAATTCCAGCTGCGCCTTGCCGGTAAAAAAGCTATCGTCTTTTTCAAGGTTTGTAAGACCTGCATCGATGACGAACCCGCCGCCAAGAATAGCGTCTGCACACGTTGTGTTCGGCGCGACCGCAGGATCAGGGTCATCAACGCAACTTGCAAGAATGCTGTAATCCTTATTATCTGACGTCCAGCGACCGCCAAGGATTAACTTAAGGCGGTCCGTTAAGTCGTACTCGACCTGACCAAAGATCGCATGCGCTGTCGTTTCCAGCGCATAATCAAGGTCAATGCCATAACCAAATCCGTCAAATACGCCCGGGCCTCCCGCCCCTGTCACGGCAGGGAATTGGAATGTGCCGAAATAGTCACCATCAATATTGAGATAGTAATATCCGGCCGTCCAGGTTAAGTCGCCGGTCTGGCCATCCAGGCGAATTTCACCTGTAAGCGTGCTGACATCTTGATCCGTTCCGAACGTTGCGACGTTAAAAGGACCACCGTCATCATCTTCCTGATACGTTTTTTCAGATTCAGTATAATTCAATATAGTGACCAGATTCCAGTTTTCAGCACTATGATTATAATCTGCGGTGTAAGAAATGGTTTCTTTATCAACAAAACCACGAATATTAGGCGCTTCGGCGTTTATTTCCGCAATAACAGGCGTACCGTAAAAGTCAGTTGTCGTTAGATCAACCGAGCCTGCAGGAGTCGGTACGGTGTCATAGGCGTTTCCAATATTATCAACGATTCCATAATTGAGAGTGAAACCGAGAACGCCGTTTTCCGTAACATCCATGTCAATTTGAGCGCGCACATTCTGATGGTCGCGGCCGCGAAAGTCTTCCGCCCCATCCTCAGACGCCGCCGGAAAACCGCCGAAGGCGTTATCCCTTGCCGGCTGAACGCCAGTGTTCCTGTTTTCAAAATAGCCGTCGGCGTTATCGGTCAAAAAGGAAAGACGTCCACGTACAGAATCTGTAATAGGACCTGAAATAGCGCCCTCTGCACGGATCTGGTTGAACTCAGCCACTGTCAGCTTACTGTAGCCCTCAAATTCATCCGTTGGCGACTTGTTAATAATATGCACCAATCCGCCAGTTGCATTACGGCCAAAGAGCGTGCCTTGGGGTCCCTTCAACACCTCGACGCGTTCGACATCGAATAGTTCTGATGTCGTTTGGCTGGTCGTCGCAAGATATACGCCGTCAACATAAACAGCGCTTGGCGCTTCTTGATGGTCTGCAAAGTCATTTTGGGAAATACCGCGGATCGAAAACAAGCCCGTCGAACTCCCCCCGGAGAACGATGTCGCGATAAGACCAGGCGTTTGAACAGCGATCGCTTCTGAATCGCGCCACCCAAGCTCCTCTATCTGATCGCCGGAAAATGCGGAGATCGCAATACCGACCGACTGCGCGGACTGTTCACGTTTTTGGGCGGTCACAACAATTTGCTCGACTTGCGCCATAGCTGCGGTGCAACTCACGCTTGCTATGATCGGCGCTAAAGCCGCACGCATCATTAATTTCGCCTTGACCATGGATTTACCCTCCCTTTGCGTAACTGCGCGTAATTTTTGTGGTCGATTGAATTTAGCGTGCAACAGGCTTTTCAAGTTCATGGTCTCGAACAATACCATCTTAGGGGTAGCTCCCCTAAAGCATGGCGCGCAGTGGCGCTATTGCATCAAATTCGGCCGCCGATGCGGGCAGGTTTCTACCACCGAGAGGGTATTGTGCGCAGCCATGGACCAACCAAAGCTCTAGAGGCATACTGATGGCGTATGCATAAAAATTGGCTATTACGTCGTTTTTGCACAGAGATTCCGTCAATCCCTAGAAATTCGGGAGAAAGATAAAGTCATGGCGATCAAGAAGGGGAAAACCTCATCGACGACCCAAGAGCAAAACGTTTCCGCGCAGGACGTATCGCGACGTAAATTTATGACCGCGGCGGCGGTTTCAACAACCGCCCTCGCGGCTTCATGCTCACAGGCGGAACAAGGCGGCGGCGCGCAAACCGGCGGAGGCTCGGACTTTGACGTTATTGTTATTGGCGGGGGCATGGCCGGCGCCAGCGCTGCACGAGAAACCAGCGAAGCCGGCTTAAGGACATTGTTGCTGGAAGCGCGCAACAGATTAGGCGGCCGCACATACTATGCGCCCTTCGGCGATCATAAAATCGAACTGGGCGCCAACTACCTGTACTGGCTGCAACCACATATCTGGGCCGAGGTTACACGATATAATCTGCCCATCGACGATACGCCAGCTGCTGTAAACCCGGACCGCTGGGTTTATCTGAAAGACGGCAAACCCGTAGAAGCGGATATCGCAACATTCTGGCCGAAAGTGGACCAGGCCCTAACGGACTATTGCGCGATGTCGCGCGAGGTGTTTCCCGAACCATATAACACTTTCCTGACGGACGACTGGAAAAAGTACCAAGACCTCACTATTCAAGACAGAATTGATCAGTTAGATCTGGAAGAAGACGTACGCCTTGCCGTTAATGCGATTTGGTCAATTATGTCGCATGCGCCTTGTAATGAGGGCGGCTTTTTAGAGATGCTGCGCTGGTGGGCTAATCTTGGAAACAATTCCGTTGATTTTAACAACGCTGTTTCAAGATATAAGCTTAAAAACGGTACAATCTCTCTCATTGAGGCCATGTTGAATGACAGCAGCGCCGAAGTGCGGCTGAACTCTCCAATCAGCCGTATCGTTCAAAACAGCGATGGCGTAAGAGTTACATTGGAAGACGGACAAACCGCTACCGCCCAGAAAATCATCGTTACCATGCCGCTCAATACATGGGCTGACGTTGAATTCGAACCTGCTCTTTCAGAAATAAAACTGCAAACGTCACGCGAACGTCACGTCGGCGATGGCAACAAGCTGCATGCGAAAACCACAAAAGACATCGGCAACGTATTCCTGACTGCAGATGACAGCTTTAGTCCTTTACAATATGGGTATACGGAGAGTACAGGGCCAAGCGGAACGACGCTTCTGTCCTATGGCCTTGATGGGACCTTCGATGTCAATAACTTAGAAGTCGTTCAAACCATGCTTCAGAAATTCTTGCCTGAAGTGGAACTGGAGGCAACGTACGGCTATCAATGGCTGTATGACCCATTCTCTAAAGGGTCGTGGTGCACCTTGCGGCCGCACCAGTTCAAGCATGTGCCAGAGCTGCAACGTGCGGAAGGCAACGTGCATTTCGCTTCTGCAGACATCGCTACGATGTGGCGCGGCTGGATGGATGGCGGCATTGAGATGGGGATAAAAACCGGTCAAGCCGTGGTGCGAGAGTTAGTTTCATAAGCCGCAGCGGTATCCATGCAAAAAATCAAACCATTGTGTATTGCCATTACGGCGTCCTTTATCGCGACTCTTTCGGCTTGCAGCAACGAACAACAGGAAAGGGAGGCGGCCACGCCGCCGCCTGAAACCAGCGTTGCAAAAAAACAGCCCGTTGGACGCGGCCTAAAAGACGCCCTCAATGAAATGGATGAGAGCTGCGACCGGGATCTTGCTAAAACGACAATTACCCAGTGCAGAGTATGCCACAGCTTTAATGAAGGCGAGCCCCACCGAACAGGCCCCAATTTATTCGGCGTATACGGCGCCAATGCCGCGATGGCTGAAAAGTTCGCCTATTCGCCAGTTTTGCAGAACGCGGGGTTGGTTTGGGATGACGAAACGCTCGATGCTTTTCTCGAAAATCCGCCGCGATATCTGCCCGGGAACCGTATGGCCTTCGGCGGCGTTCGCGACGCCGACTCCAGATCCGCCCTAATCTGTTTTCTGCGCGCTCTAAAATAGAGGAGATAAATATGAAAAAAAGATCTCTTACACCCAATTTTAAGGCAACCAGTTTTGGGATTGTAGCTCTCGCCTTTATGCATGCGCCAGCCGCATCCGCCCAGGAAGCAGGCCTTCAAAGCGCCGTAGACTGGTATAAAAATATTTATGCTGTCAGCTATATTGAAGGCGATCCCAACTTTTATGATCACTATATGGATCAAACCTACTTAGGGTTCGGCGCAAATGTTGGTTATTTGGGAAAGTCAGACTTGGAAGCGGAAATGACCGCCTACGTCGACCCTTGGATTAAAGCGGGATGGGAGAAAACCTCCTTACAAGCTGTTGACGGTGTAGAAATTAATCCAAGCACAGTTTTGCTTACCGCCAGGTGGTCGCTTAAAACTGCGGACGGCCAAAGTGTTGTCGACTGCGCGCTGCCTGGATGGAGCTATGTTGTGATAAGGAACGCAGAAACGTGGCGGGTACTATCGGAATTCGAAACACCCTGCGCCGACTGAACGATCTGCTTACTCAGGCGCCCCTTCGGGCAAAACTTCAAGATATTTTATAATCTCAGCTCGTTCGCTTGGATTTGGGACCTGCATAACCATCATGGACCCGGGCGCAAATATTTGCGCGTTCTTCAAAAAGCGATCGAGTTTTTCAGGCGTCCACTCTCCTTCCAAGCTCTTCAATGTAACAGAATATTGGTAATCCGCCTTTGACGCAATCGGCCGTCCGACAACACCCCATAAATTCGGACCAATAGATGGCGGCGCGCCTGGTTCAATAGTATGACATGACGTGCAAAGTGTAATTCGTTTGGCCCCTCGGCGAGGATCGGCCTCAGCATAGTAATCTTCAAATATCTTAACATCCGTTTCGATGGACGCCTTGCTTGTTTCCTTGGGCGCTTGCCGCGTTTGATCACCAAACAAGACGCGGTCAATAAATAACGGCAGCGCTAAAATAATTAAAACACTGACCAGATACGACGCAATCAGCTTATTTTCAAAAAGGGGGTCCCGCACAACCCGTCACCCATCTTGCACAAGTCCCGCGCCCCCAAAAAACATTCGTAGGAAACGCAACAGAATGATCGCAAAGAAGAGGCCCGCCAGAGTTATGGAAACCTCGTACAGCGCGGCGCTCGGTCCAATATGGTGAGATAAAAGATGGGCGGCGGCGGCCACAGCTGCTTTGAGAAGCAACAAGACAGTTTCAACAGGCGCCGCAATGCTCACTTTATCAAATAATACAACGACTCCGACATAACGGGCCGCCAGTGAAAGCCCGCCGCCAACCACCATGGACAACGCAAGAGCGAAAGATGCGCTTGCACACAATATGCGAATGGCTGCTCGGGCCACCATGGCCGCCCCTTCCCTTTTACCCACAGACCTACGCCAAGGCCAATCCCCGCCTTCAGCCGCCCGCTTGTATTCTTTTTTACCAGCCGCCCTCAATACGCCGATCGCTCTTCGGTCCGCCGAGGTCGAAGTTGATTAATTTTTGTTCCGTAAAGGACTCAAAAAACCAGTGCGAAAGCTCTCGTCCGACACCACTGCGGCCCGCGCCGCCAAATGGCGCCAGCTGATCCCAGTAATTGTTGGTTTCGTTTACATTTACCGTGCCATGGGGCAATGCTTCCGCAACGCGCCAGGCGGCGCTGAGATCATTGGTCCATAAAGAAGCGACAAGGCCGAGCTCTGACTTATTGGCAATCTCTATCGCTTCTTCAGCAGAGCTTACTTTTTTTATAACAACAATGGGCGAGAACGACTCCTCTTGCAGGACCAGCATGTCGTCCGTGACATTGGTTAAGATCGTTGCGGGATAAAAAAGATCTTTTTCCGGGCCATACTGTTCTATGTTTGCGCCCTTTTGACGTGCATCATCAACATGCGCGCGCGCGCGATTTAATGTCGCCTCGTTGCACAGCGGCCCCATATCCACATGATCGTCTGCAGGGTCGCCAAATTTCAAGTCACTCGTTTTTTGCCTGAACTTTTCAACAAATTCATCATAGACAGCCTCGTGAACCAAAAGCCGTTCCGCCGATGTGCAAACCTGTCCGGAATAATAAAAACACCCCGTAATGGCGCCCTCCACAGCCTCGTCAATGTCTGCATCCTCCAGCACGATTTGCGGACCATCGCCGCCAAGCTCCAGCAACATGGGACGAAGCGGATCGACGCGAGCGATTTTTTCGCCGGTCGTCGTGGACCCAGTAAAAAATATACCTTTCACATCCTTATTCTCAACAATGGCGGCGCCGGCGTCGCCCAAGCCTTGCACCATGTTGATAACCCCCTTGGGCACGCCCGCCTCTTCAAATATATCGGCGACCATAGCGCATGATACAGGCGCATATTCCGTTGGCTTCCAGACGACCGTATTGCCTGCGACCGCCGCGTGGGCCAATGCTATAGAAGAAATATCAGTAGGAAAATTATATGGTGTAATAACCCCCACAACCCCTAAAGGACGGTGTCCAAGAACAAGCCTTTTATTTTGCGTGCGGTCTTGTGTGGAAGGCAGAAACATGCCGCGATAACGGATGATTTCTTCCGCTGCTTTCCGCCAAGACGGCGCAGAGTATTCAAACGTTTCTTCACGCGCCGCCTGTATAGGCTTGCCAACCTCGGCCGTCACCATTTGAGCGATGTCTTCTGCACGCTCAACAAACAGACGATGAACATTTCTCATAACACTCGCGCGATCAATCACCGATGTCGCGCGCCATGCCGGAAAGGCCGCCTTCGCCGCGGCGACGGCCTCATTCGCATCTGCGGGGGAACACCGGCTGACGGTGTGCAACACCTCCTGACTGAATGGGGATCGCGATTCAAAAGACCCGGCGCTTCCATCACGCCATTCGCCATTGATCAACATGCCTTTTAGGAGCTTCTCATCGATCTGCGCCACCGTATTTCTCCTGTGCTGTCCCGCTTCGTTGCGCGAGCTTTTTTTCTTGCGAAAGAGCCGCATGCGATGCGCACCCCCCTATTCGGATTTTATTGAACGATCATGGTTGAGCTTTAGGCCAAAGATAACGACGATCGCGATCAAAACTGTGAAAGCTAATTCCGCATATCCAATTGAACTGTATCCTCCCCGGTCCAGCAGAACACCGCCGATAACAGGCCCGGCCATAACGCCCGCGATAAAGGCGCTGCCAACAGCAGAAACCAGGCGGCCGGTTCGATCAATGATCGCCGCAACAGCGTTAAGCTGTGCGAACGCTACGAAATATATCGTAGCCCAAATAATAATACCTGTGCTGAATTGTTGAGCATTACCATCGGAAGTGGTGAACATCCAGGCAAACAAGCCCGTCGCCGTCATGGAGACGGCGAGTAAGATCTTTGGCTCTATAATTCTTGTTAGCACCAGCATAGAAATTGGACCAAGAATGCTCACCGCATACATAGTCGAGAACAAATTACCAATTTCAGGCAGAGACAATCCTGCATCCGCCCCCAATTGCTCCGCCACCAACCATGGCAAAGTATCCCGAACGCCAAAGAGGACAGCGATGAGAAGAACCATGACCGCTGTTGTGGTTAAAAGCCGCACCGTGACGCGCGTATCGCTCCCCCCTTCATGGCCATCCGCGCCTAGATCTTTATTAGGTCCGTTCGGCAAGAAAATGATAGATATCGCGCCTATAGCAACAGTGACGGCAAGGCCGAGGAAAACCCCCTGCTGACCAAATTGTTCGCTCAGTCGTGAAAAGACCGGCATGATCAAAACCATAAACGCAACCAACGCCAAGGTCAGGTGGCTGGAAAATTTCTCTGCATCCCAGGCGTTAGCAATTGTGGCGTTGCCGACAGCCAAAGCCAGGCCGGACCCTAAGCCGCAGATAAAACGCATTATAGCGAGCGTTTCATAATCCAGAGCGACAAAAGCGCAGATTAAATTCGCGCCTATAACAATTGAAATGCTTAAAAGCGCGACCGCTTTTCGAAAACCGCGATCAATAAACGGCGCCAGGACCAGGGAGGACGCCAACAGGCCGGCGAATTCAATTGTACCGATAAGGCCAACCTCGGTTCCGGTCAGCTCAAGACCGGTGATCAACGCGCCGGCCAGTATGGGTAACGTCCAATAGGTGATCAGACCGATCCCTTGCGAAAACGCAAAGGCGGCGAAGAGAAGACCCCAGTTTTCGGGCAAAAAACCACCCTTCCGTCCAGTCGCCGTATGATCCATTTTTAGTTCCGCGTATATTTGAGGGGGCCTGTTTAAGAACGATCAGGCCAAAGCCTTAGCCCCTCAATACCCTATTCAGGGTAGCGCGCCCAAGCCTGCAAAACCGATGTTAAGAATGGTTATGACGCTTGGGCATTTGCCTACAAACGCATTTGGCCTAAGACTTTTCCCCCCGGCGGTAGTGAGCCAGGGGGTCAGCGTTGACTTCGTGTTTCGTCGCCATAACGACATCTAAAAACAGGGAGAAAATTTCAGACTGAGAACGAATTTTCAGTTTCGAATAGATATGCTTGCGGTGCACCTTGATTGTCCCGATGGAAATGTCGAGTTTCTTGCTGATAAGCTCCACCGAGTTTCCCCGCAGCAATAGCTGTAAAACGTCATACTCGCGACGGGTGAGTATAGAGCGCCCAAAGTTCACACGTGCATTTTCAATATGACGATGCAGTTCTTCTTGTATCGGCTTTGGTTGGCTTTGAGTTGATCCGGCCTCCGCCAACTTATGCCAGCTTGCCCGCATAAAGCCGCGCACCAGTGGGGCAATGCTCTGCACCCCTTCAATCTCCTGCAAATCAAAATGATTTTTTCCAACGGCCCGACTTAACGACAAAACAACATATCCGCTTTGTCCGTCCGTACAACAAAAACAAAGCTCATCCACAAGGCCCGCGGATTTGTAGTGCGCGCGATAATACTCGCTGGAATCGAAATTTTCTTCGATGACATCGCTAAGCGCCAGAACGCCTGCGGTGCGGCATTGATCTAAATGCAGATAAAAAGGATCGATAGCGTAATTGCCCATGAAATAATCATCTATATTGTTTAAGCGCCGGCGGTGCTCATAATCCCCATAAAGAAGTTGCGGGCCTGCATCTTTCGGAAAACGCATTAACAGTACACTGTCTATTTTTAGCAATGCAACAAGCTCGTCACAAAGAGCAAGCGTTGCAGCTGTTGTCGCCGTCGCGCTCACAATGCTGGACAAGCGTTCATACCATTCGCGCGATGCAAGAAGATCTTTTGAAAATCCTGTTTTGATCCCAAGGCTCATCGCATCTCGCTTTGTTCGAACTATAGATATGGCGGCGTACAAGCGGAAATCACGATAGCCGGCTCATCACTCATATTTCGAAAACGATGCGGCTGGCGGCTGTCGAAAAGATAAGCATCTCCCGCCTTTAAGGTCTTTCGCTGCGAGCCGACGATGACTTCAATTTCCCCAGATACAACGATCCCCCCTTCATGGGCGCTGTGTTCAAGCATTGTTGCACCTGTATCGGAGCCTGGCTCATACCTTTCGTGCAGAATTTGTAAATTATGCGCCCTCGCATTTCCAACCTGACGCATCACGATAGGCGGCGCAGCCGCGCCGTCTTCGTTTGAAATGTGAGAGGTGAGATCTTGCAACTCGTTCTTGTCGAAAAAGACGCGTCCGGCCGAATTATTCTGCGGCTCAAAAAATTCGCTCAGCGAGATCGGCACCCCGTCCAGGATTTTCCGTAAAGAAGAAATCGTCGGACTGCTCTTATTGGTTTCAACAAGCGAGATCTGACCATGCGGGACGCCGGCGCGATCGGCTAAACCGCGCTGGCTGAGGCCCGCAGCTATGCGAACCTCCTTCAAACGGACCCCAACATCAAAATCAGACATATCGACATCTACGAACTGCGCAATTTGGAAACGAGATCATACATAATTTTATACGGTTGCTCAATTTAATGAGCAATGGCATACTATCCACATGCTCATAATATTGAGCAACCCTGCAAGCAGATGGGGCGTACGCCTATGACTCAAAATGCGGAACTACACAAACGACACCAAGCTGCAATCACGAACGGCGTCGGTACAAAGTCGATTTACGCTGCAAAGGCTGAAAACGCAGAGCTATGGGACGTTGAAGGCAAGCGCTATATCGATTTTGCCGCCGGCATCGCCGTCAACAATACAGGTCATCGCCATCCAAAAGTGATGGCGGCCGTTGCCGATCAGGCAGCCCGTTTCACCCATACGTGTTTTCACGTCGCACCCTATGAAAGCTATATCGCCCTTGCCGAACGGTTGAATGAGATTGCGCCGATCGACGGGCCTGCGAAAACAATGCTGGTGACGACAGGCGCTGAAGCCGTCGAAAACGCCATTAAAATCGCCCGAATTTCAACAGGTCGATCAGCCGTCATATCATTTTCCGGCGGCTTTCACGGCAGAACAATGATGGCCATGGGCCTTACCGGAAAAGTTGTTCCGTACAAAAAGGGATTTGGTCCCTTTCCTGCTGATGTGTATCATGCCCCCTTCCCGTACGAATATGCAGGCGTAACCTCAAATGACGCCCTGTCCGGGCTTCAACATCTGCTGAATGCCGACGTCGACCCTAATCGCGTCGCCGCTTTTGTGATTGAGCCCGTCCAAGGCGAAGGCGGGTTTGTTCCCGCACCTGATGAGTTTCTATCGGAGTTGCGCCGCCTTGCCGATGACCACGGCATACTGCTCATTGTAGATGAAGTGCAGGCCGGAATGGCGCGAACAGGTAAAATGTTCGGCATAGAACATGCGAATATAAAAGCTGACATTGTCACTATGGCCAAGGGGCTTGCAGGAGGTTTTCCGCTTTCAGCCGTGGTGGGTAAGGCTGACCTTATGGACGCGACGCATCCGGGCGGACTTGGCGGCACCTATGCTGGAAACCCGATGGCGATCGCCGCGGCCCACGCGGTTCTTGATGTGATTGACGAAGAAAAATTATGTGACCGTGCGACCCATATTGGCGAAAAAATCAATAACCGCCTGAAAGATATCGCCGCCCGCCAGGGCATGGAGGCGATTGGCGATATTCGCGGCCCCGGGGCCATGCTCGCCTTTGAACTTGTCACAGACCCTCAAACGAAAACCCCAGACGCAGCACTCGCGGCCTCAATCGTAGCAGAGGCGGAAAAACGCGGCCTCATCCTTCTGGTGTGCGGCACGCGTTTTAATGTGGTGCGGCTTTTGCCGCCGTTAACGATACCTGATGATATTCTTAATGAAGCCCTAGATATTCTTGAGGCTGCAATTGAAGCAGCTATATCAAAAACATCTCAGTCTGCGGCCTAAATATCGTCCCGGCCCGGCGCTTTATTAAAGGGGGAAGAGGGCGACCGCATGGGATGCCCCATATATCGCGATGTGTGTTTTGCATCTTCCACGCCCCTTCATCACTGGAGATTAAATACTATGCCGCAAACAACGCATAACTATATTAATGGCGAATGGGTTTGCGCGCCAAATGCAATGCCAAATATAAACCCCTCAGATACAAGCGATATTATCGGCGAATATGGCCGCGGCGATGCGGCGATGGCGAACGATGCTGCGGAGGCGGCGTATCTCGCCTTGCCGGCATGGGCCGATGCAACCCCGCAGATGAGAGCTGAGGCATTGGAAAATATTGGCCTTGAAATCATGAGTCGCAAGGATGAGATCGGCCGCATGCTCTCACGAGAGGAAGGCAAACCCCTGGCTGAAGGAATTGGCGAAACCATCCGTGCTGCCCAAATATTCAAGTTTTACGCACAAGAGGCGTTGCGCGTATCGGGGGATGCCATCGCTTCGGTTAGAGCAGGTGTGGACATCGAGGTCACCAGAGAGCCTGTGGGCGTTGTGGGGCTTATCACGCCATGGAATTTTCCTATCGCCATCCCGGCCTGGAAAATCGCGCCCGCCCTCGCTTATGGCAATACGGTTGTGTTTAAACCTGCCGATTTAACGCCGGCCTGCGCCCATATGCTAAGCGATATAATCGATAGAGCTGGCGTTCCGGCGGGCGTCTTCAATCTTGTAATGGGGCCAGGTGCCAGCGTGGGAGAAGCGATCACCACTCACGCAAAAGTCGCCGCGATTTCCTTTACAGGCTCAACAACGATCGGCCGCAGCCTTGCGGATAAGGCGGTTGCAGACCTGAAAAAAGTCCAACTGGAAATGGGCGGTAAAAACCCGATGGTTGTGATGAATGACGCCGATCTCACACTTGCTGTCGATGCCTGTCTTAACGGCGCCTTCTTCTCAACGGGCCAAAAATGTACGGCGTCTTCCCGCCTTATCGTTGAAGCTGGCGTATATGATGCATTTGTTGAACGCCTCGACATCGCCATGAAAGCGTTGAAAATCGGCCATGCCCTGGCGGAAGACACGCAGATCGGGCCGGTGGTTTCACAGCGCCAGCTTCAGTCTAATCTGGATTATGTCGCATTGGCCAAAGCAGAAGGCGCCGAAACAATTGGCGGCGAACAGCTTACATGTGAGACAGATGGGTATTATCAAGCGCCTGCACTCTTTGTGGGCGCCGATAACCAGATGCGCATCGCCCGGGAAGAGATTTTCGGCCCATGCGCCACGATTATCAAAGTTGCGGACTTTGAGGAGGCCGTAAGCGTTGCAAACGATACAGAATTCGGCTTGTCCTCAGGGATTTGCACGTCAAGCCAGAAATACGCACGCGCCTTTAAGCGCCGCTCTGAGGCCGGCATGGTGATGACGAACCTGCCAACAGCGGGTGTTGACTATCATGTTCCATTCGGCGGACGAAAAAACTCCTCTTACGGATCACGAGAGCAAGGGACATACGCCAAAGAGTTTTACACAGCGCCCAAGACGACTTATATAGCATCGTTTTAAATACCTAACTTTTGCTCTATTTCTTTGTACGATGTAAAATTAAAACAATGACGCGAATAGGCATTCGTGCGTTACATTTAAATTGACGCTTATATTTCTTGCTTGGTTGGCCCAACGGCCTCAGCGCCTATAGCGCGTCCCACAAAAGTGGGTACCGGCTTTCTCGCATAAGGTCAAACAAGTGTTCGGCCGTCAGAACAAAGACCTTTAGCACGCCCGTGTGAATCCAATTAAACGAGACACGTTCTAGATGTTTAGTCCTGCGAAGTGATGGAATCGCTTTATGCAGTGATCCCTCATGGAGGAAGACTCAATGGGACAAGTTTTACACGATTGCGCCACGACTACGCACGCTGTCCGAAAAGCAATACAGCGATCGAAAGCTTCGGTCG
>JBCDBL010000007.1:0-56417 GCA_039183635.1 Pseudomonadota bacterium | reverse complement strand
GACTTGCGCGCAATCAAACGCAACTGTTTCTTCTTCTCTTCGCCCTGAACGCCCGCCGCGCAGAACGCCTCGCCCCATGACGCAACCAAACCTCAAAGAAAGCCCCAAGCCCGCTTTGAAAAACGCGGCAAATCAAACAAACGCAAATGATAAATCACAAGTACAACAGCGTTTCACAACAATCCCCCTCGGGGAGAGGTAAAGAGCGGCGTCTTCCGAAAGACACTAACTCTCCCGCCGCACCAGCTTGGTGTACGCGGGCATCAGCACTGACGCCGCCTCGCGGCTGGGGAACTCCACATTTTCAATCCGCGCCACAGGGCTCACCTCCGCCGCCGTGCCGGTGAGAAAGCATTCGTCGAACGCCTCTAACTCATCCGGCGTGATGCGGCGCTCGTAGACTTTAAACCCGCGCTCTTCGGCAAGGCCGATCACTGTGCGCCGTGTTATGCCGTCGAGGATCGCATCGGGGATCGGCGTATGGATGGCGTCGCCCTTCACGAAGAACACGTTCGCGCCGGTTGCTTCGGCGACATAGCCGCGCCAATCGAGCATCAGGGCATCGTTGAAGCCTTTTGCTTCCGCATCGTGCTTCGACAGGGTACAGATCATATAGAGACCGGCGGCTTTTGAGCAGGCCGGGATCGTATCCGGCGAAGGCCGCTTCCAGGGCGCCCAGGACAATGTGACGCCTTTCAGGCGCTGCTCCTCGGTGAAGATGTTCGGCCATTCCCAGGCGGCGACGGCGAGGTGAATCTCCGTGCCTTGGGCGTTCACCCCCATCATCTCCGACCCGCGCCAGGCGACCGGGCGCACGTAGGCCTCGGCAAGGCCGTTCGCCTCCAGCGCCGCAACGGAGGCGGCGTCCACCTCATCCGTGGAATAGGGAATCTCAAAGCCCAGCATGCGGCCGGACTCAAAAAGACGTTCGGTATGTTCGCGCAGCTTGAAGATTTCGCCGTTATAGGCGCGCTCGCCCTCGAAAACCGAAGAGGCGTAATGCATGGCGTGGGTGAGAATGTGCACATTGGCGGCGCGCCAATCCACCAATTCTCCATCAAACCAGATTTTGCCGTCGCGATCATGAAACGCTGGGCCTGCCATGGCGTGCGCCCCCTTCCTTTTTTGTTTATCGTCGTATCTCAGTATTTTGATGCAAAAAACCCGCCGCGTCGCATAAGACGCGGCGGGCTTCCCTAAAAGCAATATTTTCAGCGCGACGTCAACGTTTCGATGGCGCGATCCAGGTTTGACCGGCGAAGGCGTCATCCACAGGGGTCTCGGCGATATGGTTTGTGTAGTTGGAGATGGTCTTCAGAGCGACGCCCGTGATCACCTCCAAAATCGCCCCCTTGCCGTAACCGGCAGACACAAAGGCGTCGATATCCTCCTCGGACGCCCACCCGCGCTTTTGCACGATAACCGCCGTGAATTTGCGCAGGGCGTCCAGTTTTGCATCCGGCAACGGCTCTGCGTCGCGCAAAGCGGTCAAAATGTCGTCGGGAACGCCGGCGCCTTTCGCCACGGTCGAATGGGCGGCCATGCAGTAGTTACACTCGTTAAGCAAGCTCGCCGTTAAGAGCACCACCTGCTGCTCTGTCGCCGACAGGCTTGTTTTTTGAAACGCATCGGACAGTTGCGCGTAAGCCTGTATGGTCGCAGGAGCTTCGGCGAAAACCTTAAACAGGTTCGGCGCAAAGCCGTATTTGTTCTGCACGCCCTCAAGCACAGGGCGTGAGGCGTCAGGGGCGGTATCGGTGGTGTGTAGTGGGAAATCGATCATAACGGGGCTCCTTATCATTACAGCGTCGAAGCGGTCGCCAACGCGGCTTTCCGGCGCATGCCTCATAGCGCTTGACGGTTATCGCCAGCGCATGTGCAATATGTGTCCTTTCCGCTCACGCTTCGATGCAAGAAGGAACACGTCTGCGTGACCGCCCTGTCCGACACAGCCGACGCCATAATCACCGCCTCAGACCAGGCGCCCCACCTATTGGTGGTGGACGATGACGACCGCATACGGGAGCTTTTAAAAAAATATCTCGTGGATAATGGCTGCCGCGTCACAGTCGCAGCGAACGCCCAGGAAGCGCGGGAGAAGATGCGCGGCATCGCCTTCGATCTCATGGTGCTGGATATCATGATGCCGGGAGAAACCGGGCTGGAATTGACACAGTCTTTGCGCGATGCGCGGTCCGACGTTCCGATTTTGCTGCTCACCGCCCGCGGCCTGCCCGAAGATCGTATTGAAGGACTTGAGCGCGGCGCGGACGATTATCTCGCCAAACCGTTCGAACCGCGAGAGCTGCTTTTACGCATCAACGCCCTCTTGCGACGAACGACGCCGCCTCCGCCGCCAACGGAGCTCACCTTCGGCGCAAGCAGTTTTAACACCGCCCGCGGCGAGTTGCGGTGCGACGGCGATCTCGTCAAGCTCACCTCCTCCGAGCTCAGCCTTTTGCGCGCACTCGCTGAAACGCCCGGCAAGCCGGTATCGCGGCTGGAGCTGTCCCGGCGCACGTCCGCAGCGCTGGAGCGTTCCGTCGACGTTCAGGTGACGCGGGTGCGCAAAAAAATCGAACCAGACCCCCGCGCGCCGATCTACCTGCAAACGGTGCGGGGCGTCGGCTACGTGCTGATGCCGGACTGATGGTCAGGGAACGTATTTTTGTGTTGTTTTAGAGATCCAGTCGAAAAACATGGACCAACGTTTTCCCATACCTGAACCGCCTTTTAATGTTGGCCAGCCTCTGCTTCCTTCCCATGTTGGAGGAAAAAGGAGCGTGTATGCGGTCAAATATTTTCATCAAGCATTACATCCCCATACGGATAAAATACAGAATCCAGAGACCAAACGACGAAACCGCGCCATGCAACCCCTGGGCCCCCGCTTTCGCTGGGATGACGCACGAAGATTGGAAGGAAGTTCAAGCCCATATGAAATCGACTTTCCCGCCAGAGGTGACGAGAGACGTATTCTATGTTTTCAATACAAATTCATTACACAACGCCTTAAGCCGGCATGACGTTCATTAAGAAATATCTGCCGAAAAGCCTCTACGGTCGGGCGTTTCTTATCATCGTTTTGCCGATCTTGCTGATGCAGTCGGTGGTGACCTACGTCTTTTTTGACCGGCATTGGGAAGAGGTGACGGCGAACCTCGCCGCGGGCGTGGCTGGAGAGATCGCAACACTGATTGACATACATAAAATGTCAGAGGGCGGCATGTCCTTTGATGATTTGTCCGTCATCGCCAAAGAGCAGATGGATCTTTCGATCCGCTTCCGCCCGGAACGCGAACTGCCCACGGGCGTTAACCGCTCGTTCTACGCCGGGCTTGACAGAACCCTGCGGCGGGAGCTCTCAGCGCGCATCGCAGAACCCTTCTGGTTCGACACCACACGGTATCCGGATTATGTGGAGGTTCAGGTCAAGATCGACGATGGCGTAATCAGCATTTTTGCGTTGCGCGAGCGTGTGTTCGCCACCAATGGCCATATCTTTCTGCTCGGCTTGATTGTCGCAACCATTACGCTTGTGTCCATCGCGCTTGTGTTTCTGCGCAATCAGGTGCGTCCTATTCAACGCCTCGCCCATGCTGCGGAGGCGTTCGGGCGCGGGCGCGATGCGCCGGAGTTTCGACCCGCCGGCGCTGCAGAAGTACGCCAGGCGGCCCGGGCGTTTATCGGCATGCGTTCGCGCATCAGGCGGCACATTCATCAGCGCACCTCCCTTCTTGCCGGCGTTGGACATGATTTGCGCACCCCCCTCACCCGGATGAAGCTTGCTCTGGCCATGATTGAGGAGAACGAAGACGTCGCCGCCCTGAAATCCGATGTCGATGAAATGGAGCGGATGCTGGAAGAATACCTCGCCTTCGCCCGCGGCCAAGGCGCCGAGGAGCCCGAGATCGTCGACCTCAACGACTTTGTGGAGGAGATCCGCCAGGAGACCGAGCGCGCTGGGCGCACCCTTGAGATCGTGACGGAACCGGAGCTCACCGTCGCCATCCGACGCAACGCCCTGAAACGGGCCGTCACCAATCTCGTCTCCAACGCCCTCGCCCACGCCCAGCATGTGCGCCTGACCGCAATACGCTCAGGCGATGCGTTCGACATCGCCGTTGACGACAATGGACCAGGAATTGCGCCTGAGCTCTACGAGGAGGCGTTCAAGCCCTTCAACCGTCTGGATGAGGCGCGCAACCAGAACAAGAGCGGGGTCGGCCTCGGCCTCGCCGTCGCCCGGGACACCGCCCGCAGCCATGGCGGCGACGTGGTCCTGACCCCCTCCAAGCTCGGGGGATTGCGCGCCATGCTGCGCATTCCGGCATAGCAGCGCGCCCGGCGGGAAGATCGAAACCGGTTGTTCGCGAGCCGCCCGGCGCAATACGTGAAATCTGCGGATGTTGAGCCGCAGGCGCTTTTGATCAATCGCACAGAGCTCTAGCCGTCTTTGTCCCGAAAACATGGTTAACGAACGCCTAACAATCTGGCATGGTTCCTGTATCGTTGGGGCGATTATGGAATGTGAGGGGTGTTTTGTTATGACACGCATTGCGGCTTTGTTTGTTGTATTCACGTTGGCGGCCTGCGCGTCCAAGCCGCCGGAGGACCCCCGCATCGCTGAGGTTGCCGGCGGCGTTGAGCGGACCAAAACGGAATTCGACCACTTCACGCGGTTCGAAGGCCCCCGCCATCCTATCGGCGGCGCGGACGGCTGGATGCTGATACGCTCCTGGTATGATGTGAAAACCGACCGTTTCACCCACCAACTTTATGTGCGCGTGAACTACGAAGGCGAAGCCCGGGAATATCAATACGCCGACTATCCCGGCGGCAAGCCGGCGGAAATTAAAGTTTTGGAGCAAGACCTCGACTGCCCGACCGGCGCGACGTCCTCAGCGCCTTGCATGTGGGAGGAACATGTCGGACTTCCCGTCGCCCACAAGGAGCTGAAGCGCCATGTACGGCGTAAGGAGTCCCTGCGCTACCGCATCGTCGCGCGCAAAGGCGCGCCGGTGGTGATCGAAACCCCAAGCTATTACCTCAAAGGGTATCTCCGCGCGATTGACGCTGCGTCATAATTCTCACCTGTTCCTTAACAGAACAGGTTTGACTGTTCGCGCTTCATAAAGTCTCCGATAAGTATTTCGCGTCATGATGGCGTTATGACGGAGGCCTCTGCATTTAAAGACCGACGCCGGCGCAAACGGGTGCGTCTGACCATGGGCGTGCGGTTCTTACTGAACGCAGATCAAGAACACTCCGGCGAACTGGTGGACATCTCCGCCAGCGGGTTCCTTTTGAAAAGCGACGCGGAGGTCTGTATCGGCGACACGGTCATCGCTTATGTCGACGAGCTTGACCGCTTTGTCGGACGCATCGTCCGGGTGACAAGCGACGGCTTCGCCATCGCCTTCGACCAAACAGCAAGGCGCGAAGAACGCCTTGAGGAAAAGCTGACAGGCACAGCGCAGACGGACAGCGTCGCGCCAATGAGCGCGCGCAACGCGCAACGATATACGCCGGAAGACACGCAATCATGTTGTAAATTCCCCGGCGGCGAGATCGTCTCGTGCCGCGTTATCGATATGTCCGTATCTGGAGTTTCTGTGGAAAGCGCACAGCGGCCGCGCGTCGGCGCGGAGGTGCAGGTTGGCCGCATGATCGGCGCCGTCGTTCGCCACACAGACACAGGCTTCGCCCTGGCCTTTAAAAAGTCAGCCGCTTCATTGCCGACATTGGAACGCGACCTTAACCGGAATGCAGCGTCAAAGTGAAACGGCTCTAAGTTTCTTCAGATACCGATTGCAAGCTCTATTCAAGGTGCTCTTTCATAAAGTCAGACCATCCACCGTAAGCCTGCTTGCTTTCCGGTGAATCCAAGAGAAGTTGGTACTCGCCATGCGACATGCCTTCAAAAACATTTAAGTCGGCTATGACGCCCGCTTCACGCATCTTCCGATGCGTCCGGACGGTATCGCTCAGCAAAACATCGCGCGTGCCGGTGACAAGATAAGACGGAGGAAATCCCGAAAAGTCCCCATAGACTGGAGAAATAAGCGGATCGCGCAAATCACGGCCGTTTGCATAGAGTTTTGGTATCGCCGCGCCCAGTCCATTATGGGTGACGAGCATGCTGTCAATACCTTCATTTGTATGCCAAGTGTCTCCGGTTTTAGTCATATCCGCCCATGGCGTACCAATGAACAGCGCTCCTGGAACTGGCAAGTTCATGGATTTTATTTTGTGGACGCCCGCCAAAGTAAGCCCGCTGCCTGCTGACGTTCCGCCCATTGCAATCGATTCTGGCCGATAGCTTTTAAGAAGCTCGCGATATACAGCCGCCACATCATCCAGCGCCGCCGGAAAAGGGTGCTCAGGCGGCATGCGGTAATCAATCGATATGGCTTTCACACCCGCATTCGCCGCGATAATGCCCGCCTCTTGGGCGCCCACGACGCCGGCGCCGAAGATGTAGCCGCCACCGTGAAGCAACACAAACAGATGATTTTCACGCCCCTCTTCAATGCGCTCAGGCGTCACCCAATACGCATTAACGCCGCCGACCGTATCCTGCTCGATCGAAACGTTAAATTGCTGCTCCAAACTCTCCTCTGTAAATGGAGGTTTCGCCGTCGCAATAAGAGCATCCCATTGCCAACGCGCTTGCGGCGCAATGCTGCGGAGCGTTACATTCGGCTTGGAAAGTGCGGCGATATGATCATACAAAACATCGCTTGCACCGGCTGGAGGCGGCACAACTCTTTTGCCGATAGACCAGCCGTCGCGCTTTTCAGCCTTTACTTCGGCCCCTGAAACCTCAACGTTCCCTGCTCCGGTGACCATTGCGTTGGACGAGCCAGGCTCTCCCGCAGGACCGGCGACGTCATCTTCCGCCGCACATGATATCAATGCCAGAGACGCTAAAAGCACCTTTTTCATGGCCATTCTTCACCCCTTTTCCATCGCGCGTTTTATCGGAAGGAAATATAATCGCGTAAAAATACACAAGCGGGCTGGCGGTTATACAACACATAATAATAATCAATCGCAGGCGCGGCGGCTTACTTTGAGCCATCCGCATCAGCGACAACCGGCACATGCGAGGGTTTTTAGATCGACCGCACCGTCGCGCAGAGGCGTGGCGAGAGCACCTCTCGTTCAATCGGGTTCACACGACACGCTCTAACGCCGGCAGGCCGAAAAACGCTCGTCAGTGCAGACGCAGTTCCAGCGTTAGATCATGAAAGGTATTCAGGAGGCGAAGCTTAGCAAGCCTCGCAATACGGAACAGGGGCGGTTAAGCGGCCGCGCGGCCCTTCACCTTATCCGGGTTCAACTCATAAAGTCCGCGACAGTCCTTTACGGGACGGAACACATCCGTAATACCCATGACAGTCTCAGATGCGCCGAGGAAAAGATAGCCGTCGGGCGCAAGTTGACGTGCGATACGTTCCAGGATGTCCCGCTTTGTGGGCGGATCGAAATAAATCAGAACATTGCGGCAAAAGATGACATCGAAGGTTCTCAAAGTTCTGAAATCGCTTAACAGGTTCAATATTTTAAATTCGCCAGCGGCGCGAATCTCAGGCTTCAGGCGCCACATCTCACCTTCTTTTTGAAAATTCTTCACCAAAAGCTTTACCGGCAAACCACGTTGCACCTCAAACTGGGTGTAGAGCCCAGCCTTAGCTTTTTCGATAATCTCCTTGGATAAATCCGTACCGATAAGTTCAGCCTTCATACCTTGGAGCTTAGGCTGCATTTCCCGCATCAGCATGGCGATAGAGTACAACTCCTGCCCGGAAGAAGCAGCCGCCGTCCACATGCGCACCCGCGCGTTCGAGCCGCGCTTTTCAACAAGCTGGGGCAGAACAACCTCTTCCATCAATGTGAAAGGCGTCTTGTCGCGGAAGAAGAACGTCTCATTCGTCGTCATCGCATCGATGATTTTTTCGAACAAGACCCGGTCTTGACTTCGGCGCAGCTTCGATATCAATTCGTCTAAAGATGATAAACCTTCAGCTCTTGCGATCGGCGTTAAGCGATTCTCAAGCAGATAAGATTTGTCGGGGGTAATGACGATCCCGGAAGCTTTTTTAATAAGCGCAGACAGGAATTCTTGATCTTGCGGTGTCATCCGCCTACTCCTTGCGTTATGTTTATTATGTCCGCCCCAACTTGGCCCAACGGCGATACCTTGTGGCATGCGCCGGTATGCGCAGTCGCACCGGGCATGCCCCACACGACGCTGGTCGCTTCATCTTGTGCGATCAATGCCCCGCCGGCCTGTGAAATTTGTCGCCCGCCGTCGGCGCCGTCATTGCCCATGCCGGTCAGAACCACGCCCAACGCGCTAGCGCCGTAATGCTGGGCGACACTTTCAAACATCGGATCAACGGCAGGCCGGCAGTAATTTATCGGCGGGTCCTGGGAAAGCTGCAAACACTTCCGGCCGCCTTTATCGACAACGCGCATATGAAAGTCGCCCGGCGCAAGATAAATCCGTCCGTTCGAGATCGTCTCTCCATCCTTGGCCTCTTCACAAGGACGGCCAGCGGACTTGGAGATATGTTCTGCAAGAATGGCGGTGAACATTTTCGGCATGTGCTGGGTGATAAGTATGGGAACGGAGACGCGTTTGCCGATATCGCCCAAAACCTTTGACAAAGCCTGGGGACCGCCTGTGGAGGAGCCGATGGCGATAATCTCACGTCGTCGGGGCTGTAGACGAAGCAAGCTGACGGCCCCTGAACTTTTTGTCCAGGCCGCGGAAGATGTTTTAGGCCGCGGCGCAGCTGGCCGGCCGGGCGCCGGCGCAGGTGCGTGCAGGCCGCGGCTGGCCGCGCCAAGGGTGCGCACTTTTTCAATGAGATCGGCGCGAAAGTCCGATGATGCTGTTATTTCCTGAGTGCTTTGGGGTTTCGGGATGTAATCCGCAGCCCCCATCGACAAAGCACGTATAGAGATTTCCGCGTTCTTTTGCGTCAATGTCGAAGACATGACGATTTTGACGCCGGGCGCGGCCTGAATAAGCTTTGGAAGCGCGGTAAGCCCATCCATATCAGGCATCTCAATGTCAAGAACCACCACCTCGGCGCGCGACGCACGGATGTGACGTAAAGCGTCAAGACCGTTAAAACAGCTTGCGGCGACCTCAAGGTCCGGTTCGCTCTTAACCCAGGACGACACAAGCCCGCGAATGACAGCCGAATCATCGACCACCATCACCCGAATAGGCTTGGCGCCCCGCGCAAGAGCGGGCGATTGTGACATTGCTGGACGAACGCTCACCACAAATACCTCGTAAAATAAGGTGGTGTCGCGTTACACCAAACCAACTTCAGAAAACTTCGCCTCAAGAATATCGCCGTCGAAAGGCTTCATGATGTACTCGTTGGCGCCCGCTTCGATCGCCTCGGTGATATGGTTTGCATCATTTTCCGTCGTACAAAACACAACCACAGGATCGGCGCCGCCTTGCTCTTGACGCAAGGCCCGGAGGAAATCGATACCGTTCATCACCGGCATATTCCAATCCAGCAAAATTGCATCCGGCATGGCTTGGCGGCATGTGTCGAGCGCCTCTTGGCCGTCTGCAGCTTCGGCTATATCGAACTGCAAATCCTCCAAAATGCGTCGTGCGACTTTGCGAATGACGCGTGAATCGTCGACAACGAGACAGGTTTTCATGGCGACAGGTCCTCTTATGCTAAAGACTTCATTTTGTTCGACTACGCAGCAGATTTTACGTTGCCAAACGATAAAAACTTCTTCACGTCCAGAACAACCAGCAATTCATTCTCCAAACGGTAAACACCGGCTGAAATCGCTTGCCAGCGTTCGTCAAGGTTGATCGGATTTGGCTCATACTCATCAAGCCCAAGGCGCAGCACCTCGCCGACGCTATCGATAATGACGCCATAGGCCTCTCCATCGAGTTCAATGCCGACAGCCATGCTGTGCTCATTGCTTTCGCGTTTCGAAAGGCCGAGCTTCACGCGGGCGTCGATCGCCGTGACGATCCGGCCGCGCAAATTCAAAACGCCGGCGATTTCCGGCGAGCTTAAGGGCACGCCGGTGATCGCGTCCGGTGAAAAAACATCATGAACGCTTGTTACGGGAACGCCGAACAGTTGCCCGCCAATCGTCAGCGTAACATATTCATCCATATCTGTTTGTAGAAAATCCTCTTGATCCGTCATAATAGCGCTCATGCTGCTTGTGTTGAGGTTTCTAAGGCTTGACCGATCATCGCGATTAAGCGATCGCGATCGTTCTTCGCCACATAGTCCGTAAAGCCTGCTTCATGGCTGCGGGCCATATGTTCCGGCGTTTGCAAACCGGACAGCGCAAGCAAAGGCGTCGCCGCCCAATTGCTGTCGCCTTCGCGCACTTTCTCGGCGAATGTAAAACCATCCATACCCGGCATTTCTATATCGCTGACGATCAGATCGAAAGCATGGCCATGTTCGCGCAAGCCCAACGCCTCATCCGCACTCGATGTGGCCGTAACCTCATAACCGGCGATCTCCAACATGGGCGACAACATGTTGCGGAAGAACGCATTGTCATCCACAAGCAAGATGCTCTTGCGGCCCGCTTTGATTTCTTCGCACGGCGCGCGGTCGAACCAATCCGGATAAGCCTGGGTCAAGAAGTACGCAACGTCGACAACCTGCGTGGCGCGCCCTTTTACAACGGCCGAGCCAATCACGCCCGGTTGATCCGAGATATGCTCCACGTTCAGCTTTTCATCGACAATGTCGACGATTTCATCCACCGCAAGGCCCATGCTGCGTTGGTCATCGGTAAACACCAATACCGGCTGACGCCCTTCGGTCTTTAAGGAACCGTAGGCGTCGGCATGAACGACAGTCATCAAACTGCCGCGATATTGCACGAGCTGAGCGCCATTCGAGGTTTCGATATTAGCAACATCGATTTCCTCAAGCCGCGTAATAAGCGACAAAGGCGCAGCCTTGGGCTCGTCGGAGCCTGCCTTGAACACCAGCATGGCTGTCTTGTTTTGCGACGCCCGAGCTGCTTTTTCTGAAATCTCTTCCGTCTGCGCCTCATCTTCACGATTGCTGATTTCTTTGGCGATTCCGTTTGGATCGATAATCATAATGACCGACCCATCACCCAGTATCGTGTTGCCGGAGAACATGGCGATGTCGCGCAATACGTTGGCCACCGGCTTCACAACGATCTCCTCGGTGTCATAAACATTGTCGACGACGAGACCGAAACGTTGTCCGCCCACTTCCATAACCACGACGAAATGGGACCCGGTCTCCAAATCGCGCTCGGACGCGCTGCCAAGGAGTGCATTGAGATCCATCAAAGGCAACAGGCGGTTGCGCAAGCGCAGCACCTTGGTCGAATTGATCGTCTCGATCGTATAATCGGAACCGGTGCCGGTACGCACCAGCTCGATAACAGCCAGCTGCGGTATAGCGAATTTGTCCGTGTTCGCCTCGACGATCAAGGCCGAGACGATCGCCAAGGTCAGCGGGATTTTTATTGTAAACGTCGTACCTTTGTTTTCCTGGGACACCAGATCGATGGTGCCGCCAATCAACTCAATGTTGGTGCGCACAACATCCATACCGACGCCGCGACCGGAAATGTTCGTGACCTTCGCCGCAGTGGAAAATCCAGGTGCGAAAATGAACTTATGAATTTGGTTTTCCGTGAGGGTGGCGACTTCAGAAGGAGAAAC
This sequence comes from Pseudomonadota bacterium, assembly GCA_039183635.1. Lineage (GTDB taxonomy): Bacteria > Pseudomonadota > Alphaproteobacteria > Caulobacterales > Parvularculaceae > JBCDBL01. The sequence continues at coordinate 44,686 of JBCDBL010000007.1, read as the reverse complement.
AACGCCGTTTGACAGAGCTTTTTCTTTAATTTTTTCCGTGTTGAGGCCCGCGCCGTCATCAGCGATCTCAATAATAATATGTCCGCCTTCATGGAAAGCGCGCAGAGTGATGCGCCCTAACTCAGGCTTGCCCTTGGCGATACGCTCCGGCGTCGTTTCCAGGCCATGGTCGGCTGAATTCCGGATCATATGCGTCAACGGATCTTTGATCAGTTCGAGAACCTGCCGATCAAGCTCCGTATCTTGACCTTCCATAACGAGATCGATTTTCTTATCAACATCCTGACTGATGTCGCGAATAATGCGCGGCAGCTTTTGCCAGGCGTTGCCAATAGGCTGCATCCGCGTTTTCATAACGGCGTCCTGAAGCTCCGCCGTGACATTCGACAGACGCTGCAATGGCCCTTTGAACTCTGAATCGTCCGTATTGCGCACCATTTGCAAAAGCTGGTTGCGGGTCAAGACAAGCTCTGAGACCATCGTCATCAAGTCTTCCAGGACATCGACATTGACCCGGATCGATTGATTTTTCAGGCTTGGCTGGTCGCTTTTCCCAGGCGCTGGCGGCTGGGCGGCGGCAGGTTCCGACGCCGGTTTGGCCTCGCTCTTCACCTCCGGCGCGGCAGCAGGGGCAGAGGCGGCTGGCGTATCTTCTTCGGGACCGGGCGCGGCGTCGAATGCAGCTTGCAATTCCTCTTCGGTCGCATTGTAGCCGGACGCATCCGAAGCGTCCTCATTGTCCGATGACGTTTCAGACGCCTCGCCGGCCTCGTCCTCAGTTGCGCTCTCAACCGAAACCGCTGCCGGAGCGTCACCGCTTTCAAGTTCGCCGGCCGCTGCACGGTCCAGCTTTGCAATCAACTCGTCGTCACTGCCCTCAGGCTCGACGCCCTCCGACTCAAGATGAGCAAGCAGCGATTTGATATGATCGAGAGATTCCAGAATCAGGGTCACGGCGGCAGGCGTCACCGTCAGCGCGCCGTCCCGGAACTTGCCGAGCAATGTCTCGCCATGATGCGCCACTGTCTCAAGACGCGGCAAACCGAGAAAACCGCACGTACCCTTAATCGTATGTACAAGGCGGAAAATATTGTCGAGAATTGCTTTGTCGTTAGGGTCCTGCTCGAACTTTACAAGTTCGGCGTCAATCACATCGAGGTTTTCGGCCGTCTCGGTCAAAAACTCGCTGAGGAGGTCATCCATAATATAGCCCTCATTAAACGCATCGCGCGTTTCGCCACTCAGTGCGGCTTATCGTTAGAGAGGACAGTTTTTATTGAAATTGGTTAAAAACGCGTGAAGTGCAGTAAGCGTAATAAAGCACGCCTAGCGTGCGGAAACGATCTGTTAACGATACTTTAAAAGCGTTAAAAATTTAAGAGCTTGCAAAATCCACACGTATCGTGACGTTTTCATCAGTCTCATGATAACTTAGTCGCGCCTGCGCCTCGCGCACCAGAAGACCGACGAGGTAAGGCTGTACCGACTTTGCGTCCAGGGCGTCGTCTTTGCCGTCAAGCGCAGCCTTCGTCGCATCGATGAGTTTGGCCCGCGGTCCTGACGCCTTAACGACGATGAAGACGCGTCCATCCCCCTGCACACAAACCTCCCCGCCCCTTGGGATCGATTCAGCCCCGATAAGGCACAGGTTCAAAGCAATTTTGCAGGCTGCTTTCGTCACGTGTCCCGGTGCGGCTGACCAAACGAGGTCCGGTTTTAAATGCGGAAAATAGCCCTCGGCCAGACGACGGGCCTCATCGAAATCCAGCTCGCTGCCAAGGCCGCCGGCGGCGCCGAAGGCGAGTCGCAGATATTCAAGCCGCGCCGTCGACTGTTTCGAGCTTGTCGACAGAAGGTCGAACGCGTGGCGACGCATATCCTCGTCGGTTTCTTCCTCCAATACCTCAAGCCCGGTGCTGAACGCCGCAACGGGGCTGATCAGATCATGGCAAATGCGCGAGGCGAGCAGGGCGGCGAGGTCAAGCTGCGTGAGAGACATGTGGCGATGCATCTTTAAGATTGTGGAGGAAAACGACGATACAGAAACAACCCCGATTCGCCGTTCCGCGCCTTAGGCTTTTTTAAAAACCGCCCCTGCGGTCATGGTTAGCGCCCCTTAACCATATAGTGAAAAACAGGCGGCATACTCTGTGCTTGGGATTGCGATTTAAAGACAAGAGACCAACTTGCGTTGACACAGCGAATCAGGAGCGGCACCTTCGGTACGAACGCGAATCACCTTTCGCGTCGCGCATCAGCCGTTGGGAAAACAGCGCCAAACCGTCGAGTGAGGCGCAGTGGGGTTCATAACGCCGTCATGTCGATCCGCGCCGACCACGAGCCTGCGCAATCCGCCGCCGCATATGGCGAGGACGGGGAACATGCGCGCAACGGGATCGCCGTCGCCGCTTTTGCAGCATTTACGGCGTTGCTCGGGCTTGGTTTGATCTTGTTTTGCTTCGGCGCGGCGGTGCAATCAGCCTCCACCATTCCGCAAGACACCTATATCGCGGCTGCAAAGCCCCCCGCGCCCCGGAGCGCCCCGGCCGCTGCCGTGGAGATGTCGCCGCCCCCTGCCCCGCGCGAGGCGCGCGCAGCCGATATCGAAGCGCTTGTCGCCCATGGGGCGGACGCCCTCGCCCGCACCCCAAGCCTCAGCGCGTTGCCAAGCCTGTTTTTGATGGAAACGGCGGACGGTCCGACGACAAGAAGTGTAAAGGTGCAACGGGGCGACACATTTGCTCGAACCTTGACCCGCGCCGGCCTGCCAAGCGGGGAGGCGCGCGCCGCCGCAAACGCGGTCGCCGACGTTTTCGACATGCGCACCTTGAAAGCGGGTCAAAAGCTTGATCTGCACATGGCTCAACCGGTTTTAAGCGAATTCCAAATCGTCTCCCTGGGCGCGGAAGACATGCGGCCCAAATTGGTGGGCCTTAGCTTCCGCCCCGCCCTTGAGCAGAAAATCAAGCTGCGCGAGACCGGCGATGGCTTTGAAGGCGTCTCCGAAGCAGTCGCGCTTGAGCGCCGCACCATCGCCGTAAAAGGCGCCATTGATCGCAGTCTTTTCGAAAACGCCCTTGACGCCGGAATGACCAACGCCGCGATCGCGAATTTCATCCGCGTGTTTGCGTACGATGTCGATTTCCAGCGCCAGATTCGTCCCGGCGACGCCTTTGAGGCCGTGTTCGAAGCCGATTACGATGACAGCGGCGATTTGGTGCGCACCGGCGACATTTTATTCGCCGGGCTGACCTTACGAGGCGCTGAAAAGAGCTATTACCGATTTACCCCTGGCGATGACAAAATTACCGACTTTTTCGACGCCAAAGGCAGAAGCGCCCGAAAATTTTTGATGAAGACGCCGGTTGACGGCGCACGCCTGTCTTCCGGGTTCGGCATGCGCCGCCATCCCATACTCGGCTATAAAAAAGCGCACAAAGGCGTCGACTTCGCCGCCCCCCGGGGCACGCCCATTATGGCCGCCGGCGACGGGGTTGTCGAAAAGGCCGGACGCAACGGCTCTTTCGGAAACTACATCCGTATTCGCCATAATGATAACTACAAGACCGCCTACGCCCATATGCACAGGATCAAGGTGAAAAAAGGCGCCCGGGTGCGCCAGGGCCAGGTGATCGGAACCGTCGGCTCCACCGGTCGCTCGACAGGCCCGCATTTGCACTACGAGGTTCACAAGAACGGCAAACAGGTCAATCCAATGCGCCTACAAGTCTCAACGGGGCGCAATCTATCCGGCCGCATTAAGTCCGCCTTCTTCGTCGAACAAGCCCGCATCGACGCATTGCGCGCGCCCGATGAGGCGCCCGTTGACGTCGCCGCCGTCGGCGGCGCGTTGGCCGGAGCGCGCTAAAATGTTTTCAGACAAAGCGGATACCGGTTCGCCGTCCGCAAACGCCTGAAACCAAGGCCCTAAAACAACCGAACAACTATGAGTGAAGCGACGTTGCTTTGGCGCGCAACCTCGCGAAAAGTCCTGCAGTTCAACTGCATCTCGCCCTTTCCCGACACGCCCTTCAGCCATACTCTCGTGAATTGCAGAAGCGCCAACACAAGGGAGATGTGCGCAAAATGGAACAAGCGCCGGTTATCGACATCGAGATCATGCGGCAAGTCGCAGACATTCAGACCTTCACCAACTGGTCAGGTCTTGAAGTCGTCTCCTGCGCCCGAGGGCGTGTTGAAATCGCCTTGCCGTTCCGCCGCGAAGATATGGCGCAGCACCATGGCTTTCTGCACGGCGGGCTCACAGGTTTTTTAGTGGACACGGCCTGTGCATATGCGGCGGGCACCGTCGTCGGCGACGTTGTGACGGCCCAGTACAGTCTGCACTATCTGTCCCCAGGCGTCGGCGACAGATTCTCCGCAGTCGGAGAGGTTGTTAAAACGAGCAAGCGCCAAGTGGTGGTGGATGCAAAAGTGTTCGCAGAAAAACAAGGCGCGAAAAAATTGATCGCCAAGGGGTCCGCCGTCATTTTTCCCGCAGGCGAAGCGAACAGTGAAACAACCGCCAAGGCGATCGGCGGCGCCTGACATGTCTTACGGCTAGAGCGTGTCGTGCAAAGCGCGCGGCCGTGATCGCTGAGAGTTTCTTCTGCCGCGTAGCAGGTGATGCGCCTGTGCGCGCCAGCGGGCTGATTTCATGACTGGGTAGTTCTGGGTTGATCATACCCATTATTGAAAGGCGAGCTGAGATATGAGGTGCAATTTCTGGCTATGAAGTGAGTGCTTGCAGAAACAGTGTGCTGTCTTTGACGCTTCAAATATGACGGAAATAAAACTTGCCTATTAGTTCACTTTTGAGCTTGCAGATTCACAGATGCGTCTGTAGCGTTGGAGTTCAGTAGGTTGAGTAAAAATCATAACAATAAAAATAAACCTGTAGAATTGCGCATATTAATTTTTGTGCGGTCTGATTTTCTTTGCGTGAAATTCAAGTGAGGCAAGCAATGTGTGTAAGAACTATACAAAGCCTATTGAGGTCAATTTTAGCGATATTGGCTTTTGCTTTTAGCTTGGGTCTGCAAGCTGTGCTTGCTGGCGTGTGGACAACGCCTGCGACAATCAAAAGCATACAATTTGATGCCCCGGGTAATTCTCTATTTGTGTTTTTTGACAGCCCGGTTGGCAATGACGGATGCCAATCAACAGATCTGTACGTATATGAAATCGATACATGGCGAGGAACAACGGGTGTTAATGCCCAGCCCATGATTTCATCGTTGCTATCGGCATTACACGCACAAACTCCGGTGACGCTCTATTTGAACGGCTGCTCCACCAAATATGGTTTCAGCGTTACTCGCCCGATTATCTATTACGCCAGACTCGAGCCATAGCCGTTTTCCCATCACGGCTTATTACGCATGCTTCAAAATATTCAATTTTGAAATCGGCTATAATGAGGTCTTTAAGAGCCCAATTCAAAATTATGACTTAGGCTGTTCTTGTCTAAGACCTTTGGACGATCCGGCCTCATAGAGACAGATCCCGGATCGCTCAGTTTGCCAATGAAATCAAAGATTTCGGACAAACTGGCGTCCGGGATGACCGGAAAGAAGGCCTAATCGTCCACAGGCCTTAGAGCACGTCTCGTTTCATCGGTTTCGAACGACGTTCTCTCGGTATTTGTTTTTACACGTGTCTTTTACGAAAAACCCGGTATCAGCTTTTGCGCGACACGCTCTAAATCGGCGTACGGCCGCGCAAATAAGCGTAATAGGTCCAAAGGATATGGGCGGCGAGGCCGCGATAAGGCGCCCACCCCGCTGAGACGTCGTCAAGCGCCTCGGCGCTGGGCCGGTCAGGCAATCCGGCCGCCGCCTGATAAGCGCTCATCAGGGCGACATCGCCGGGGGGCCATATGTCGGCGCGCCCTTCGCAAAACAGAAGATAAATGCCTGCAGACCAAGGGCCGATCCCCTTCAACGCCACAAGCGCCTCAACCGCCTCAGCGTCGGACAGGCGCTTTAACCGTGAAAAGACGAAACGTTTTGCATGCGCCGCTTCGGCAAGCGCCATAACGTAGCGAGCCTTGGGACCGCTGAGGCCGAAGCTTTTCAGATCCGCCTCGCCTGCGTCCAACACCGCCGATGCGCGCAAGGCGGGCAAGCCGTTGCGGCACCGGGCCCAGATCGCCTGCGCACTCTGCACAGAGACCTGCTGTTCGACGATAATGCGGAAGAGCCCTTCAAAGCCGCCTTTGCGCCGCCGCACATGGGGGGCGCCGATCGCCGCCAGCGCTGTCTTCAGTCCTTTGTCCCGCCGCCGGAGCACGCCGCACGGCGCAGAAACGTCGCCGAAGACGTCAAGCATTTCGTGCTGCGTCATGCGTTCGTCAGTATGCATACTCTTCAAATATATGAGAGACGTCGCCGTTCCAGACGCCATGATACTTTGCCAGCAACTCCTCCGCATGGGTGCGCCCGCCTTCGACGATCTCCTCCAGGGTCGTTAAAAAACCGGTTTCATCCTGTCCGGCCGCGTCCAGGTCGGCCCTGGCTTTTAGTCCGGCGCGGGCGATCGTTACGGCTTTATGGGCGATGTCGCCAATCGACCCGTTACGAAACGGTGCGGCGAGACCATGCTCCATGGCGCTGAGGCGCAAAGTCTCGCGCTCCGTCTCAGTCCAATCCTTACACAGATCCCATGCCGCATCGAGGGCGCCCTCGTCATAAAGCAAGCCCACCCAGAACGCCGGCAAAGCGCATAACCGGGCCCAGGGGCCGCCATCTGCGCCGCGCATCTCTAAAAACCGTTTCATGCGAACTTCTGGAAACGCCGTCGTCAGATGATCGTCCCAATCTTGAAGGCTTGGCGTCTCCCCCGGCAATTGCGGAAGCCGCCCCTCCATAAACGACCGGAAAGATTCCCCCGACACATCGATATAAGCGCCGTCACGTTTCACGAAATACATCGGCACATCGAGGATATAATCGACATATCGCTCAAACCCGAAGCCCTCTTCAAATACGAAATGCAAAAGCCCTGTGCGGTCGGGGTCCGTGTCGGTCCAAACATTAGCGCGTTTCGACAGATAGCCGTTGGGCTTTCCATCCGTAAACGGCGAGTTTGCGAACAACGCCGTAGCAATCGGCTGCAAGGCCATGGATACGCGGAACTTTTTGCGCATATCAGCTTCAGAGGAAAAATCGAGGTTCACCTGCACCGTCGCCGTGCGCAGCATCATGTCGAGACCAAGCGCGCCCTTCTTCGCCATATAAGCGCGCATGATGTCGTAACGGCCCTTTGGCATGACCGGCATATCCTCACGCGCCCAGTGCGGCGCAAAGCCCAGACCGAGGAAACCGATATCAAGAGGATCGCAGATGGTGCGCAACTGGTGCAAATGGGTGTGCACCTCGTCGCAAGTCTCATGTAAATGGCGCAGCGGCGCGCCGGACAGTTCAAACTGACCGCCCGGCTCCAGAGAAACCGAAGCGCCGCCTTGTTTCAAACCGATGATATTTTCGCCCTCAAAAACGGGCTCCCAGTCGTATCGGTCGCGCAAGGCCTCCAAAATCGTTCGCACGCCCCGGGCGCCGTCATAGGGCAAAGGTCGCAACGTATCACGCAAAAACCCGAACTTTTCGTGCTCTGTGCCAATCATCCAGGCCGATTTCGGCTTACATCCGGCTTCCAGATAGGCGACGAGTTCAGATTTTGTCTCGATGGGCCGGGCGGCGGCCCCCTTGCTTTTTGTCTCGCCCATAGAACGTCTCCGGCGCGCGGCGTCTTAAACGCGCATAACAGACACCCTTATCGGCTTCGCGCTCCGCCGCCAAGCGACAATCTCTATCGATCACGTTGAGGTGAAGTTAAACTTTTATACGACCGCCAGGTCGCCGAGGGCCGCCTGCCACAGGGTGAGCGCCGCGACCGCCGCGGTGTCGGCCCTTAAAATACGGGGGCCGAGGGTGACGGGAACCGCATAGGGCATGGACCGCACCAAACGCCGTTCAGCGGGCGAAAAGCCGCCTTCGGGCCCGATAAGCACGGCCCAGGGCCCGGGCTGGGCGCCGCCAAGGGCCTCAAGCGCCGGCGCGGCGCGTCCCTCGGGCCCGCCCCATTCGGCCTCCGGGTCGTCGCCCGCCTCGTCGCAGAACATCAGTTTTCGCCCCTCCGGCCAGTGGGACAAAACCCGCTCCAGCTTCTCCGCCTCCGCCACGGGGGGCGCCGACAAGCGCCCGCACTGCTCCGCCGCCTCAATGGCGTTTTTGCGCAACCGCTCCACTGGCGTCCGCGTAACGACGGTGCGATTGGTCACGACAGGCCGAAACGCGCTGACGCCAAGCTCCGTCGCCTTTTCGATCATAAAGTCGACGGGCCCGCGCTTTACGGGTGCAAAAAGAAGCTGCAGATCCGGCTCCGGCGCCTGCGGGCGCAGTTGCTCCGCCACGTCCGCCACGGCCGTTTTTTTCCGCACCTGCGTCAAACACGCCCGCCACTCCCCGTCGCGACCGTTGAACAGCGCCATTTCATCGCCAGGCTTTTGGCGCATCACGGCGGACAGGTAGTGCGCCTGCTCCGCCGTCAGAGATAACAGCGCGCCGGCGACGAGGTCGTCTTCGACATACAGGCGAATGCGGGGAGCTTTGGTCATAGCGCAACACTATGCCTGACTTCGCAGTGATGTGCAGGGCCCGATGGACGTCCGGCAAACAAAAGCGCCTCACCTTGGCGCATGCGTCACCACCGATAAAAAACGCCAAGGCCGTAAAAAAGCTGATCCTCCGAGCCAACACCCGCTGCGACGGGGCTGTCCGCGGCGTCCCCAAGCAGTCTGTTGTAGGCCACGCGCGAAAATACGCCCCATGTCTCGCTGAAGGACAGGATATTGTAAACTTCAACGCCAACGTCTTTAAAGCCCGCCTCAGCCTGAAATTCCGTTAAGCCAGAGGCCAGCGCATCAGGCGCGTTAATGGAGAAGTAGGTATCGTGATAGTCACCGTTCGCCCATGTGGCGTTCAGCCCCAATCCAAACCTCAGCATACGATTGACTTTAAAAAAATACTCAAGCTCAGGCGTAATGACGAGCCCGTCATGCGCCCCCAGAACGTCCTGGCGGATGGCGACGTGACCGCTAAGCGCATCCTCTGCTGTTCGCCCAATGGGATATTCAAACCCTACGAACCCGCCAACCTCAAAAGCTGTGTCCACCTCTTCGAGGCGCTGAACAGACAGTTCATCGACAAACGAATCATTTCGAGGAAGGGTGACGCCGACAGCTGGTCCCGCCTTTAGGATCGCGTGATCGAGCAGATCCAAGCGCGCTCTCAATCCCTCAAGTTCCGTGTCAAAGCCGAAAACACTTCGCCTGCCTACGAAAAACGGAACAACGCGATTGTCATCGGCGCCTTCGTATTCCGGAAGGGCTGCAACGCCGGTGACGAAGAAACCGCCGCTCTGCGTTTCCTTTGCAATACCAGACCCGACACATGCGGTGAATATGGAAATGAGCAGTAAACTGCTTGATATGCGACGCGCACGACCTCGCCGTTTCGCCATGAGACCGACTCCAGATATAGTAACTATCAAAAATGTATTTAGTACAAAAATAGGATTTTATGTCAATAAAAGATCAACTTTGATATTTTGACCTCAAGGAGGCCCAAAGTGAGCGATATCGTCGACGATGCAGAACCATGCCCGATTTCGCGGACGATCAATATGATCGGCGACCGGTGGTCCGTTTTGATTCTAAGAGACTTGTTGTTACGCGGCCCCCATCGATTTCAGGACCTAAAACAGTCTCTTTCCGGAATAGGGCCGACCACCCTTTCGTCTCGCCTCAAAACGCTCGAAGCGAAGGGCTTGATCGAAAGGTCCTTTTATTCAGATCACCCCCCGCGGGCGGAATATGTATTGAGCAAAAAGGGCGAAACGCTCGCGCCTGTGTTTACAGTCCTCAGGGACTGGGGCCGCACGCAGACATAAAGGGGAAGCTAAGTCCATCCTCGTCCTCTTTCAGTTTACAGCGTCAGCCGCGATGAAGTCGAATGCGAAAATCGCCGTCATGGACAGCAAGAAAGCGGGCGGACAAAAGCGTTTCGGCGTCGTCGATCTGCTCCTGCGCCTTGTCCAACCAGGCCGACAAAGCTTTCAGCATCTGCGTATAGGCGGGAATAAGAAGTGCGGTCAGCGACATGGAGGACAAACTCCGGCAAAATAAATTAGGGGCGCCCGCCCATTGCGCGCCCTGGACCGCCAGCCCGGCAATGGATGTCTCAGGCGGTCAAGTGCAAAGGCGATTACGACGGCAACCGTAACTTGTCCTCCCCCGCGTGCGGAGGAGGACAAGCAGGCCAATCAGGCTTTATACAGATGATAAACCTTAAGCCGCGCCCTGTATGGCGTGGAGCGCACGATAGCGGCCGTTCTTACGACGGAGCAACTCCTCATGACGCCCTTCTTCCACGATGCGACCGCCATCGAAGACAAGGATGCGGTCGGCGTCGCGGATCGTGGACAAACGATGGGCGATGATGATCGCCGTGCGACCTGCGATCAGGTCATCCATGGCCGCCTGAATGTCCGCCTCGGTCTCAGAATCAAGGCTGGACGTCGCCTCGTCGAGGATAAGGATCGGCGCATCGGCCAGGAACGCCCGGGCGATGGCGATCCTTTGGCGTTCGCCGCCGGACAACTTCACCCCCCGCTCTCCCACGAGGGTTTCATACCCTTGCGGCAAGCCGGCGATAAAATCGTGGGCGCGCGCCCGCGTCGCGGCCGCTTCGATGTCGGCAGGCGTCGCGTCGGGCCTGGCGTAAGCGATATTCTCCGACAAGGTTCTATGGAACAACGCCGGGTCCTGCGGCACCACGGAGATCGCTTGGCGCAGGCTGTCCTGACCGACCCCGGCGATGTCCTGACCGTCTATAACGATGCGTCCGCCATCCACGTCGTAAAGACGCTGCAACAATTTCACGAACGTGCTTTTGCCGGACCCGGACGGGCCCACCAGGGCCACGCGCTCGCCGGCGCGGATCGAAAGGTTAAAGGCCTCGTAAATCGAGCGCGGCTGGTTTTTATAGCGAAACGCAACGTCCTCGAACGAAATCGCTCCAGCACCGGGAACGAAGGCCGCCGCGCCGGACGCGTCCTTCACATCCGCCTCCTGGTCGGCGAAATAGACAACATCGTCAAGTTCGTTCACGGCCCTTTGCAATTGCTGCAAATTGTCGCCCAAGGTCCGCAAATAGGAACTGACGATTAAGAACGCCGTAATTGCAAAGGCGACATCCCCCGCCGTCGCCAGTCCCTCGGACCAGCGCAATACGACAAAGCCGATCAGTCCCGTCTGCATCGTCAGCAAAACCGCAGACTGGGCCAGCCACATATTGACCCACCGCCGCCAGGCCCGCAGCGTTTTCGCGCGCCAGCTCTCCGCACTCCCCCCAAGGCGCGCCTGCTCCCGCGCCTCGGCGCCGAACGCCTTGACGATGGCGTTGCAGGTGACCGCATCGGCCAGCGCCGCCCCAAGCGCCGAGTCCGCCTCGTTCGAGCGGCGGTTCGCCGGGACGACATATTTCAGACCGAGGAGCACACTCAAAGCGGCGAAGGCGACGGCGCCCAGGATCATAAACAGACCAAGCAAAGGCCAGCGCAGCGCCATCTGCACCGACAGCGCCAGGATCACCAGTATCGGCGAGAAAATACCGATCAAAATAACGTCCGTCAGCGTATCGAAAGCCCACATGCCCCGGGTGATTTTGCGCACCGTGGAGCCGGCGAAAGCGTTGGCGTGCCAATCGGCGGAAAACGTCTGCACCTTGGCGAAGCTCTCCCGCACCAGCATCGACATATTGTTCGTCGCCAGCGGCAAGGTGAGACGGACCGCGGTATTGCGCAGCACGAAGAACGCCAGGCTGAGGCAGACGAACAACATCAACGCCTGAACCACAGGGCGTTCCGCGGCCCCAGGCCCGTCAGTCGTCAAAAGATCGATCAGGCGCCCCGACGCCGCGGGGAGCAAACTGTCGGCGATCGTGGCCAGGGCCATGAACACAAAGGTGGAGGCGAACAAAACAGGCGACCGGCGCCAATAGCTCCAGGCGAAGACCAGGACTTGCCAAAATGTCGTGTTCAGCTCCTCCCCTTCCTCGTTCAGGCGGCGAGGACGGCGGTTGCGGCCAGGCCCCTGGGCGGAGCCTTCGATGGGCGTCTCGTCCGGGCGCCGGTCCGGGGCGTTCCCAGATACAGAAGCGGAAGCCGCGGCGGCGGCGTCAAAAGCGTCTGTCATGTTAAGTAATCCTTGTAAGACGTATGGGACGCGCAGGCGTCCTTATTGTTTTCACAGCTTTTATGCGGGTGGGAGAAACGGCCCTGTGCGCTATCGCAGGTTACGCGATCGGCATCCGGTCTTTTGAAGGCGTCCGCGGCGTCACGCCGGCGGCCTGTCCTCTTACGGGCTATTCTCCTGTCAGCCCGCAGCTATAAAAACATTATCATTTAAAGCCCTTTTGGCTGCTTTACGTCATATCAGACTTATACGCTATATCCCAAGGCTGCGGCAAGGCCAAGTCCTATTGCTTCAGCCGAGTCATAAAATCGGCTGAAGCAGGGAAACCTTATATCCGTCGCGCCGGTGAAGCGAATAACCGGTGTCCACTTATTCGCCCGGCGCTCAGGTTTTTATTTGTCGCGCCGGTGAAGCGAATAACCGGTGTCCACTTATTCGCCCGGCGCTTAGGTTTTTGTTTGTCGCGCCGGTGAAGCGAATAACCGGTGTCCACTTATTCGCCCGGCGCTCTTATTGGCAAGCGTCCGAATTGGCGCCCGCGCATCGTTTAATACCGCCGCGGCTTTACACGGTCTTCACCTTTCGGTGCGATGCAGCTTGGGTTATGGTCCGGCCCATGAGCACCTCTGCGCCAAACGCCCCGCAAGACGCCGCCCCAGGCAACTGGGTCGACGCCCGCGCCCCTGCGCCGGCGAAACCCTACCTGCGCCTTATGCGCGCGGATCGCCCGGTGGGCGTGTGGCTGTTGTTCTGGCCTTGCGTTTGGGGCCTGACGCTGGTCACCGGCGCGGAAGGATATGTTCTTCCGAACCCGGGCTATGTTTTTTTATTTCTCATCGGCGCGATCGTCATGCGCGGCGCCGGGTGCGTGTACAACGACATTATCGACCGCGACATTGATGCAGGCGTCGCCCGCACGGCGGGACGGCCGCTTCCGGCGGGGCAAGTCAGCCCCAAAGCCGCCGCGGCGTTTCTCTTCGCGCTCAGTCTGATCGGTCTTTGGGTGCTTGTGCAATTCAACGGGTTTACGATCGCCCTCGGCGTCGGCTCTCTCGCCCTTGTGGCGGCGTATCCGTTCATGAAGCGCATTACCTATTGGCCCCAGGCCTGGCTTGGCCTCACGTTCAACTGGGGCGTGCTCATGGGCTGGGCGTCCGAGACCGGCGGCCTCGCCGCGCCGGCTTTCGCCTTATACGCCGCCGGCGTCGCCTGGACCCTCGGTTACGACACAATCTACGCCCACCAGGATAAGGAGGACGACGCCCTCCTCGGGGTGAAATCGACAGCGTTGAAATTCGGGGAGAAGACAAAAATCTGGCTCGGCGGGTTTTACGCCGTCGCGTTCGGCCTGTTCTGTCTGGCCGCCGCCCTCGCAGGGCTCGCCTGGCCCGCCTTCGCCGGCCTCGCCCTTGCGGGGCTCCATTTCGCCTGGCAGGTTTGGCGGCTCGACATCGATGCGCCGGACAAATGCCTGGGGCTGTTCAAATCCAACGTTTGGATAGGCTTGATCGTATTTCTCGCCTTCGTCGCCGGCGCCTGGCCGGCCTAAAGCTTCAGGCGATTGGTTAAATCGCTAGGCGCTCGGGTTGTTGCTGGTCGCGCCGGTGAAGCGAATAACCGGCATCCACTTATTCGCCCGGCGCTCAGGTCGTTTGTTTATCGCGCCGGTGAAGCGAATAACCGGCATCCACTTATTCGCCCGGCGCTCTGACGCAGGCGTGATGCGCATGTGAGGCGAAAGCGCGCTATATTATCCTCAGTTCCAACCGATATGAGGATTGCGCCGACAATGCCTTCAAGACGCGCTATTTTATACGGACTGGCGGGCGCCGCTGCTGCAGGCGCGCTTGTCACCCGTTTTTCGACAAAGGATACAGCCGCCGCCATGACCGTCACCGCCGAAGACAAAGCCAAGTGGGATCTCACGAAAGAGGAATGGAAGGCGCGCCTGACGGAGGACCAATTTTACGTTTTGCGCAAAGAGGGCACAGAACGGCCGTTCACAAGCCCCCTCAACGATGAGAAGCGCAAGGGCGTCTACCATTGCGCCGGCTGCGATCTGCCGCTGTTTTCTTCGGACATGAAATTCGATTCCGGCACCGGCTGGCCCTCCTTCTTCGAGGTGCTGGACGGCGCAGTGGAGACCAAAACCGATTTCAAACTCGTCTACCCGCGCACGGAATACCACTGCACCCGCTGCGGCGGTCATCAGGGGCATGTCTTTAAAGACGGACCGCAACCGACGGGCCTGCGCTATTGCAACAACGGCGTCGCTTTGACCTTTAAGGCCGCCGCAGCTTAAGCGCCGAACGTCCTGGCCATAATCTGTTCTAAAGCCGCAGCATCGATATCGTCGAATGCGTCATAATCGGCGCTGTCTATATCAAGTACGGCGATGAGATCGCCGGCGGCGTTGAAGACAGGCACGACGATTTCAGAGTTGGAAAGCCCATCACAAGCGATGTGACCGGGAAACGCATGAACGTCGACGACGACTTGCGTGCGCCGTTCCGCCGCCGCTGTTCCGCATACGCCTTTTCCAAAAGGAATGCGCAAACAGCCAAGTCCGCCCTGGTAGGGACCAACCACAAGCTCCTCAGGGTTGTCAGGATCGACGAGATAAAACCCCGTCCAGATGGATTGCGGAAGACCTTCGTGCAACAGACACGCCGCGCTCGCCATCCGCGCCACCGCATTGGTTTCGCCGTCCAGCACCGCCGCGATCTCCGCCTCAAGTGCGGCGTAACGTTCTTCTTTCCCCGTGTCGTCCATAGCCCGTTCCCGCTCAAAACACCTCGCCAGCGTGGAGTTTGCGGGTTTTCCCGTAGCGCGCAAATAAAAAATCCCCGGCGCGGCGACGCACCGGGGAACATGATCTGAAAAGGCCGCGCCCCGTCGAACGCGACGCGTGCTTCAGGTCGTACGGTTTACGACCTGACCGCTTTCCGCGCTGCTTTGACCTCCGTTTGTGAACTCGCGCTGTGCGTCTCGCAAGCGCAACTGGGCTTCCGTCGGCCACTGACGATAGGTCTCGCCTGTCAGCGTGTTTACGGATCGATAAATAAAATCGTCCGTTTCCCGCCGCGCCTCGATCGACAGACGCGATGTGGCGCCTGTGCTGCGCTGAACGAACTCCTGCGTTCGAGTTTCAAGCTGCGTCGCTTCTTGCGTTTTCGTCGCTTTTTGTGCGTCGCGCTTTTCCTGCTCCTGGATCTCGCGCTGGCGGATCTCTTCATCCACCCGCGGTTGGTCCTGGGCCTGCGTTCCCGTTTGCGGCGCCGCTGCGTTTGCCACTGAGGATATGTTCATGCGCCATTCCTCCGTTTAACCCTTACCTATAACCTAACCCTAATGTCCCAAGTCTTGCTTATCGGCTCAGTTCCATGGTTTCGCAAAGAAACCTGTTTTGACTTTAAATTGGCGGAAGGCGCCGAACGCCTTCCGCCAGAAGCGTTCCGTTACCGGAAGAGCGCCAGGATTGTCGACGGCGCCTGGTTGGCGATCGACAGAGCCTGAATGCCAAGCTGCTGCTTGACCTGCAGGGACTGCAAGCGCGCGCTTTCCGTCGCAAGGTCAGCATCCACGAGGTTCCCGATACCAACTTGCAATGTATCGGAAATCTTGGTGACGAAGGTGTCTTGCACCTCCAACGCCTTGGAGCTCGTACCCAAACGCGCAAGCGCCTGGTTCACAGCGTTCAAGGAGTTCTCAACCGTCGTGATGGCTGCGGCCGCTTTCGTGGCCGTGTTGATCGACGTCGCAGACGTCGTCACAGAGATGATCGAGCCCGACAGGGACAGATCCTCATCCTGAACCGTAATCGTCGAAGAACCGTCGCTGCTTGCAAGAGCAACGATACCCGTTGTCGTACCGTTCAGAAGGTTCAAGCCGTTAAACTCGGCGTTGTCGAGAACTTGCTGGATCTGATCGCGCAGCGCCACAAAGTCTGTGTTTAACGCTGTCCGAGAGTCCGCATCGAGAGAAGCGTCGGAAGCCGACAGGGCCTTCTCTTTCAAGTCGACAAGGATGTCGGAGATCGCCTCACCCGCCGCCAAAGCAACGTCCACAGCGGAAATACCACGGTTCAAGGATTGGCTGACGGCGTTTAGAGACTGAACCTCAGCCCGCTGGCTTTGGGCGATAGCGAAAATCGCGCCATCGTCTTTGGCGGACGCAACGGCAAGACCGGTGTTAATCCGCTGTTGGACTGTCGCCAAATCACGGTTCGTGCCGGTGAGGTTTTGCAGGGCGATCAGGGCGCCTGCGTTCGTATTGATTGATGTCGTCATTTTGACGGCTCCTTACTGGATTTAAAATCACGAGCGTTTTGCTCGCCGGGCGCTTCTCGCCCGCAAAGCCAGTGGCAAAGGCCGTGCCGAAAAAAGATAAAATTTTACAATTAAGGGTTGCACGCCAACTCGCGAGAAAGGTTGGCTTTTTTAAGCGGCGTAAGGTAACCTAAATAGAGCGTAAACGGAAAATATTTCCTACCAGGCAAAAAATGCCGACAAGGCGCGCGCAAAACCAGGCAAAAACTGCCTACGCGCAAAAACACCTTCTCTTCAAAAAAGAATGACGGGACCGGCTTTGCGCCGGCCCCGCCAGTTGGTCCTATCGGAACAGTGACAAGACGTTCTGCGGCTGCTGGTTCGCGATGCCCAGAGCCTGAATGCCAAGCTGCTGCTTGACCTGCAGGGACTGCAATCGCGCGCTTTCCGTTGCAAGGTCCGCGTCCACCAGGTTCCCGACGCCGACTGTCAGGGCGTCTGAAATCTTGGTGACGAAGGTGTCTTGCACCTCCAACGCTTTCGAACTCGTGCCCAAACGCGCAAGCGCCTGGTTCACAGCGTTCAAGGAGTTCTCAACCGTCGTGATCGCCGCCGCCGCGCGTGTCGCCGTGTTGATCGGCGTTGCGGAGGTCGTGACCGAGATGATCGAGCCCGACAGAGACAGATCCTCATCCTGAACTGTAATCGTCGACGTGCCGTCGGCGCTGGCCAGAGCAACGATGCCCGTTGTCGTGCCGTTCAGGAGGTTCAAGCCGTTAAACTCGGCATTGTCGAGAACCTGCTGGATTTGATCGCGCAGCGCCACAAAGTCCGTGTTATACGCCGTGCGGGAATCCGCGTCGAGAGAAGCGTCGGACGCCGATAAAGCTTTCTCTTTCAGTTCCACAAGAATATCGGAGATCGCCTCGCCTGCAGCCAATGCGACGTCGACGGCTGAAATCGCCCGGTTCAAGGACTGGCTCACGGCGTTGTAGGATGCGATATCCGCTCTTTGGTTTTGAGCGATCGCAAACACTGCGCCGTCGTCCTTGGCGGAAGCGACTTCCAAACCGGTATTGATCCGGCTTTGGGTCTCTTCCAGGGCGAAATTCGTCGTGGTCAAGTTCTGCAAAGCGATAAGAGCACCGCCATTCGTATTTACACTGAAGCCACTCATATTCGTATCCTTCCTTTCTGGATGGTTGCTTTCTGCTAAACGGGCGTTTTGCCCGCAAAAAAGCATCGCAAGCTTCGTGCCGGGTTTGCGCAAGAAAAATCAATATAACTATTTGTTTTTATTGATATTTTTTAAAACACTCGTACGCCGCTCCGTTTAAGGTCGGCGTATAAAGCCTTACGGCAAATTTTGCCGGGCACGTCCTATCCGCTCACACCCTCCGTGAGGTGCAGCGCGACTCGAATGCCTTTTCTAAAGCGCGTGCATAAAAGTGAGAACCGATTTTCGCGATGACATACGCGTTAGACTATCGAGCTTTTATTCGTGCGCATGCTGCACCAATATGACAAGACGTCATCCCGGACGCCGGTTTTCTCCAAGTCTTTGACTTGGTTAGAAAATCGAGCGATCCAGGATCTGGTGCAACAGATTTCAGACACGTGGAGACAGATCCCGGCGCTAACACGCGCACGCCAAAACCTATGGGTTTGGGGCGCGTGTAACGTCCGGGATGACGGAACAACTCTGAAGCTCAACAAGATTTAGAACGTCGTCGCCTCAATCGGAATGAGGGCGACGCTTTAACATTTTGTTGTTACGCATTTGCCTGCACTCAACCAGTATCCGCTTGAGCTGGAAATGCTTTAAAACACAATCCTGCAGCGCGATTGCAGTTTTACATATTGCAAGCACGCGCTGGCTGCGACATTTATGCGGCGGCTTGCAGGCCCTGCATAATGGTGCGGTTGATATCCACAAGCGGTTCAACGCTCGCCTTGCTGCGGACCACCTGGCTGGAGTATTTGGAGACCCAAATGCTAAGAGAAATGATCTGGGCGCGGGTCTGTTCTGGAAGCCCGTTGGCGCTGGATGCGCAGTCGGAGGCAAGCGCGCTCCATAACCTGCGGTTCCAATCAACAGCGTCCACCAGTTTAGAAAGGTCGTCTCGCCCCGTCTTGTCCGCCTCCAACAACGCCCGTGTCACCTGGCTGAATAGGCGGTATTCCGCATCACGCGGTTTTTCTGTCGCCGCCTGGGTCCGTTGGTAGGCCTTCAGGGACATAGGAGAGCCTTTCCTTCTCGTACGCAATTAACTTCCGGCACTTCATCAGCGCCTTATAGTACTCCCCTTTCATAACGTCTTTGCTAACGCCGACACATAATTCCAGCGCTTCCGCGCCCGTCACGGCGCCCATGAATTCCGTCATGCGCAAGGCGAATTCGTCATAATAGGCGCTGCGCGCGCCGTTATCGAGGTACATCATCATAATCGGGAAATAGACCCGCTTGGACGGGGTGTTTACGTCCGCTTCTTGAAGGATGTCTTTTTCCCTCAAGATCGAAGCCTTATTCTGTACGACGATCGTTGTGCGCTTGTCGCCGTTCGCAACAACAGCGCCGTTTAAGACGAACTTTTCGCCAGGCTTTAACGACAATTTCAAAGGCATGGGGGCCTCCCGATTTTTCGCCGACCTACCCGGCGCGCTCTGTTTCCCGCGCCGCTGTCTCAAAGGCCTGAGGCGAAGCCTTTTTGCTTCGTCGTCACGCCACCATTGCGCAGGAGTTTGAATAAAATTTAAATCACTATGGTTAACAAAATCTTCCCAAGGCGGATGAAGTAGAATTTTCAGTCTTTCTTAATGCCGATCGGCTCTGTTTAAGCAAAACCATGGTTAAGAACCGCTAAACGCCGCCTGAAGGAACGCGCCCCATGTCCGTCGCCATTCGTGAACAGTACGCCTCGTTAGAGCAGGAGCTAGGACGCGACACGCGCACCGGCCAAGGCGAAAAAGCCAAACAGTCTTTGCTGGAGCGCTGCGAACAACAGGCCGCCCAAACCAAAGGCCAGCGCAAATCGGTCAAAGCCTTACGCAAATCCGTAAAGGCGTTGCGGGACCAGGATTACAAAGAAGCCGCGCTGCGAGCGGTCGATGCGGCCGAAGCGGACCCTCAAGACGCGTCCGCACGCCATGTTTTGGCCGTATCGCTTGAAAAACTCGGCCAACTGCACAAGGCGCTCGAAAGCTACGAGATCGCGCAACAACTCGACCCCACAGATCCTGACATCTATCTTAATCTCGGGCTTCTCGCCTGGAAGCTGGACATGATAGAAGCTGCGGAAAAGTTTTTCCGTATTCATCTTAAAATTCTGCCAAACTCTGTGGAGGGCTTGAATAATCTGGGCGGCGCTTTACGGGATCAGGGGCGTTTTGACGACGCCATCGAAGTGCTGCGCGGCGCAATTTACCTGCATCAAGACAGCGGCATGCTGTGGAACAGCCTCGGCACTGTTATGGTGGAGGCGGAAGACCACGCCAACGCTATGACGTTTTACGAAGAAGCCGTTCGAATTGAACCGGACCTTGGGCGCGCTTACCATAATATGGGGTACGCGCTGTCGGTGACAGGTCCCCTTGAACGCGCCACGGCGATGTTCGAAGAAGGCCTTGAGCGCGCCGCCTCCGCCTCGGACGCCATAGAGGGCCGCCACGGCCGGGCCCTATGCCTCATCGGGTCGGGACGCCTTGAAGAAGGTTGGCGCGAATATGAAAGCCGTCATGATCCGCTGTTCCACGACCAGACGATTTTTCAGGTTGGCGCGCCGCTTTGGGACGGGGCGCCGCTTGTCGGAAAACGCCTGCTCCTCGTGGGCGAGCAAGGGCTTGGCGATGAAATTCTGTTCATGAATACAATCGGTGAGCTGATTGAAGAGGTTGGACCCGACGGTGAAGTTTTCATAGCCTGCGAAAAACGTCTCGTCCCGTTATTCAAAAAAGCATTCCCGAACGCCACGGTGGGCCGGCATGTGTCGCGTCGCCACAATGGGCGGGTCTTACGCCTTATTACCTGGCGGGAGGACATCGGCGATATTGATTTCTACGCGCCCTTCGGCAGCGCCCTGCAATATCGCCGCAATACGCTTCAGGATTTTCCGGCCGAACCGCCCCGGTTCAAACCGGACCCGGCGCGCGTCGCCCATTGGCGCGCCGCATTTGAGGCTGAAGGCCCCGGCCCTTATGTAGGCGTCGCCTGGCGGTCGATGATCATGAATGTGAAGCGGTCTAAATTCTTCGCGCCGCTTGAAGACTGGGCCCATGTCTTCAAAACGCCGGGCGTCAAATTCATCAACCTTCAGTATGGCGACGTCGAGGAAGAACTTCAAACGATCCGCGGCTTCGGGGCCGACATCTGGAACCCGGAAGGCATCGACCTCACCAACGACCTTGAGGACGTTGCAGCGCTCTGCGCCGCTCTGGACCAGGCCGTCAGCATCACCAACGCCTCCTTCAATATCGCCGCAGCGGTTGGCGTTCCCGCCTGGACCATCCACGGCCCGGTGGCCTGGCCGCGTCTTGGGACAGATGGATTGCCATGGTATCCGAATGCAAAAGTCTATGTCTCGGAACAACACGGCGAATGGACAAAAGTGCTCAAGCGGCTTGCAGCGGATTTGGCGGCGCAGTACGCATAAGATCGACGCCCCCTGCGAAGGTCAGAATAATCGGCCCTTACACTTTCTCTGCAAACACGAGAGAATTCAGCGACACATCGTAGCGCTGGGTCACCGCCGCCAAAAGTTCATCCATGGCGATGTCGAACTTTACAAAATCCGGATCGTTGCGCCATTTTTTATATTTGTCCGTAAGCCCGAGCTTATGGGCGAGGCTCTTACCCCAATAATAGGCTTCCGGCTGGGATTCATAAGCGATATTCTCATAGCCCAACGCCGACAGCATGCGGCTCATACCCTCCCGTGTGAAATGGGTAAGGTGGTATGGCGCCATGTAGTAATAATTATGAGCTCCCAAGGCTTCAAACATATAAGAATCTGCACACGGAAAATTATACATGAGCAAACCGCCGGGCTTTAAGGCTGCAAAGCACTTTCCGGCGAAGTCGGCGGGGTCCAGCATATGTTCAATGACATTGTTGGCCACAATAACGTCATAGGTCGGCTCCGCCGGCAGCTCCCCTTCCCCGCCGGTGCGGACGTTTACAAGGCCAAGCTCTTCACGCGCCGCGGCGGCGGCCTCTGGCATTTGTTCAAGACCGTGAGCCTCAAAGCCCGCATCCTCGGCCATTTTCGCAAACCACCCCGCGCCGCATCCAAAGTCGAGCAAAGCGCCCGACGCCCGGCGCCGCAACAGGGGCGCAAGATACTCCCGCCGCCGCGCCGCCGCCCGCGCAGGGTCCCGGTAATAGCGCAAGGAGGCCTCAATAAACCCGCGCGGATCGCCCTTGTCGATGGCGGCGTAAAATGCGCCGAGGGCCTTCGTCAGCGGTCGGGGGTTGAAAAACACCGTTCGGCAGGACACGCATTTGGAGGCCTTGAAGCCGGCGAGGCTCCAATCATCATCAAGGGATACGGGCGCCGGGCGCAAAACTTTTCCACCGCAGGCGGGGCACGCATCAAGCTCCGCATCGAAATCAAAATCTTTGTGCGTCAAGGCCATGCCTTTACCTCAGCTCATCCCCCTGAAAAAACGGGGGCCTCAAGCCTGCTTCCTGGATAGTCTCGGCATGATCGACGAGAACGCCGCTTACGCGGGGAAGATCGGGCTTGTTTATCCCTGACAGCATTTGCGTTTCCGTTTAAGGAAGCGTTAAGCATGACGCTTCCGGCGTCCAAACAGACAAAGACGCGCCGCTTGGAAAGGAGGAACCGCCCATGACCCTGGATCTCGCAGCCGTTCCTACGCTAAGTCTAACGGACTATTCACACGGCGCGCCGGAGGCGAAGGCCGCGTTTTGCGACGCCCTCTATCAGGGGCTTACGCGCTACGGTTTCATCATCTTAAAAGACCATTCGGTGGACACAGCGCTTCTGGAGAAGGCTTACGACCTCAGCGCAGCGTTCTTCGCTCTGCCTGACGCGGACAAACACGCCTATATCTGCAAGGCTGGGCAGCGCGGCTATACGCCCTTCGGCACAGAGCACGCGAAAGACAGCCCGACGCCGGACCTAAAAGAGTTCTGGCATGTGGGGCGCGAGACTTTCGAGGCGCCGGCGCGGGCCGCCGATCACCCCGAAAACGTTTGGCCAGCGGACATGCCGGCGTTCAAAGAGACCTTTCTCGCCCTGTTTGACGCCCTTGACGCCACGGGCCGGCTGATCCTGGAAGCATTGACGCCGCGCCTTGACGTCGCCTCCGACTTTTTCGAGCCTATCGCTACGGACGGAAATTCCATCCTCCGCCTGCTGCACTATCCGCCGCTCAGGGACGATGTTCCCGAAGGCGCCGTGCGCGCCGCGGCCCATGAGGACATCAACCTCATCACGATTTTGGCCGCCGCCTCCGCCTCCGGCCTGGAGCTGCTCGATCGCGACGGCGCCTGGTTGCCGGTGGAAACCGACCGCAACAATCTGGTGGTCGACGCCGGCGACATGCTCGCGCGCCTCACAAACGACGTTATTCCGGCCACCACGCACCGGGTTGTGAACCCAAAGGGCCCGAACGTCAGCCGCTACTCCATGCCATTCTTTATGCACCCGAACTCAGACGCCATGTTGTCCTGTTTGCCGTCTTGCAAAGGGGACGGTGCGAAATATCCCGACATCACCGCCGGGGCGTTTTTACAACAGCGCCTGCGTGAAATCGGCTTGATGGACTAAGATCAAAATGCGCCTCCCCCAACCGCTCCACAAAGGCCGGCTTCTCAAGCGTTACAACCGCTTCCTCGCAGACATCGCCTTCGAGGACGGACAAACCGCCACGGTTCACTGCCCGAACCCAGGCTCCATGATGTCCGTCGCCGTTCCGGACGCGCCGGTCTGGGCCAGCATTTCGGACAACCCGAAGCGAAAGCTGAAACACACCTGGGAACTTATTGAAATCGATGGAGCTTTGGTGGGGATCAATACAAACAACCCCAATAAGATCGGCGAAGAAGGAATCGCCGCCGGCGTCATTGAGGAGCTCGCCGGATACGACAGCCTGCGCCGCGAGGTGAAATACGGGGTTGAGAAAAGCCGCATCGATATTTTGCTGGAAGACGCCGCAAAGCCGCCCTGCTACGTGGAGATCAAAAACGTCCATCTGATGCGGGAAAAAGGCCTCGCCGAGTTTCCTGATTCGGTGACAAGCCGGGGCGCCAAGCATCTTCGCGAGCTTGCGAAGATCGTCGCCAACGGCGGGCGGGCGGTGATGCTCTACATCGTGCAACGTCCGGATTGTAAGGCCTTCGCCCTCGCCGAGGATCTCGACCCCGGCTACGCTGCGGCCTTAAAAGAGGCCAAAGCGGCGGGCGTTGAAACCCTGTGTTATGATTGCGACATTACGGTGGAAGCGATTACCCTGCGCAAAGCTTTGCCATTTGCAGCCTGAACGCCGCGACACGCATTTGGCCCAAGGACCGCCTTATGGAACAACATATGACCTATATCGACGCCGAAGACGCCGAAGCGCGCAAAACCGGCCGCATCAAGCTGCATGCGCCGGAGGATTTCGAAGGCATGGCGAACGCCGGCCGCGTCGCCGCCGAATGCCTTGATATGCTGACGCAATACGTCAAGCCCGGCGTGACGACCGAAGAGCTCGACCGGCGCGCTTTTGAATTTGTCGTGGACCATGGCGCGGCTCCGGCCTGCCTCGGCTATCGCGGTTACACCAAGACCACCTGCACCTCGATAAACCACGTCATCTGCCACGGCATCCCAAGCGAAAAGACCCTGAAGAACGGCGACATCGTCAACATCGACGTCACCGTCATCGTCGACGGCTGGCACGGGGACACGAGCCGGATGTATTACGCCGGTGAGCCGAAGGTGAAAGCCCAGCGCCTGGTGGACGTGACCTTTGAGGCGATGTGGAAGGGCATTGACGCGGTGCGGCCGGATGCGACGCTTGGCGACATCGGCCACGCCATTCAATCCCACGCCGAGGCGGCGGGCTTCTCCATCGTTACCGATTTTTGCGGCCATGGCCTCGGTCGGGTGTTCCACGACGCCCCCAACATCTTGCATTACGGCAAGCCCGGCGAAGGCGTCGCGCTCAAGCCCGGCATGTTCTTCACGATCGAGCCCATGGTGAACGCCGGCAAACCCACCGCGAAGGTCCTGCGCGACGGCTGGACGGCGGTGACGCGGGACAAGTCGCTGTCGGCCCAGTTCGAACACTCCGTGGGCGTCACCGAAGACGGCGTCGCCGTATTCACCAAATCCCCGAAAGGCCTTGATCGCCCGCCCTATGTCTGAGGCTGAAAAGGACGTTCCCGAGAGCGCCCGAAGGCCTGCCGGCAACCACGCCGCCGGTCACCGCGAGCGTCTGCGCGAACGGTTCCGCAAAGCGGGGCCTGAGGCGCTGCACGATTACGAGTTGTTGGAGCTGGTCCTGTTCCGCGCCATCCCGCGCCGGGACGTAAAACCCTTGGCGAAAGACCTGCTCGACACGTTCGGCGGGTTCGCGGAAGTGGTGAGCGCGGACTATGAGCGGTTGCGCGACGTCAAGGGCGTCAGCGACGCCGTGGCGACGGAGCTGAAAATCGTCCAGGCCGCATCCCTAAAGCTCGCCCAGGAAAAGGTGATTGACAAGCCGCTTCTAAACTCCTGGTCTTTGCTGCTCGATTATTGCCGCGCCGCCATGGCCTATGAGAAGACGGAGGTGTTCCGCATTCTCTTCCTCGACAAGAAAAACGTTCTGATTAAGGACGAAGTGCAACAGCGCGGAACGGTGGACCATACGCCCGTCTACCCCCGCGAGGTGGTCAAGCGCGCCCTGGAGCTCGGCGCCAGCGCCATCATTCTCGTTCACAACCACCCGTCCGGAGACGTCACCCCCTCCCGCGCCGACATCGACATGACCAAACAGATCGCGGAGGCGGCCAAGGCTCTCAAAATCAAGGTCCATGATCATCTGATCATCGGCCGGGGCCAGCACGCAAGCTTCAAGGCGCTGGGGCTGCTGTAGGCGGCGCTCATATATGTCGCGCTTTTCAATCTAAATTCGATGTCGCACCGGCGGAAGGCTGTGCTAAGACCAGCCCTGTGAGAGCCTTGTACTGGCATAAAGCGGCGTGCGTCATTGTCTGCATCACGCTTGCGACTCAACTGATCGCCCAGACGGCGCGGTCGGCGATCGCAGCGGCGACGGGAGATGCGGCGGCGCTCATCTGCACGCCGTACGGAAACGCTTCAGACGGGGCCGCCGCGGCGGCGCAAGAGCTTATCGACCTCTTCGGCGCAGAGGAACAAGCGCCCGCCGAAGACGGCGAGCATTGTCCTTTGTGCGTCTTCGCCCACAGCGCCGCCCTCGCCGTTCCCGCGGCGACGCCCCTCGTCGCGCCCCATAGGACGGATCAAACCTGCATTCGGTTCGACCCCGGTCATTTCCGGGACGCTACGGGCCCCCCTCTCGGGCAGCGGGCGCCGCCATCTTTCAACTGACATTTTTGTTTCGGGCGTTCGGGTGACGGATAACCGGTATCCACTTGTTCGCCCGGCGCTCAAAACATTTGCAGCGGCATGTCGATGGCGCGCCGCCAATTCATTCATCAGTTGAAAGATTTTAGTCCATGCTTCGAACATTTTTATTGGCCGGAGCGGCCAACGCAGCGCTGTGCGCAGCCGCCAACGCTCAAACCGCCGGCGATACGCCTCGAAACGAGACCTGGCGCGGCGACACTGTCATCGTCATCGACCACCAGGGACCGCGCTATAACGCCGATGACGCGGCCGTGGCGCGGGCGCCTGTCCCCCTTGATGAAATTCCGCAATCGATCCAGGTGCTGACGCCGACATTGCTCCGGGAGCAGGAACTGAACACATTGTCGGAGGCCCTGATCAACATTTCCGGCGTCGTCCCCTCGCAACCGTCGGAGATTGTCCTCGCCAACCCCGTCGTGCGCGGGTTCGAGGCGGAAATATATGTGGACGGCCTGATCGGGTACGGCGATACGGCGGTCGCCGATCCGGCGAGCCTTGTGGGCGTCGAACGGATCGAGGTCGCAAAAGGTCCGACATCGGTGCTGTTCGGCGGCGGAACCGGCGCACCCGTGGGCGGCCTCATCAACATCGTCACGAAAACGCCTCAGGAAGAGGCGTTCATGCGGGTCGGCCTGCGCGCCGGCAGTTTCGAGACGCTGGCGCCGAACATCGACATCAACATCCCCCTTGGAGAACGGGCGGGGGTCCGTTTGCCGGCAGAATATCACACGTCCGATGATTTTATCGACGATGTGGAGATCGAAAGGATTACCCTGAACCCGTCCTTCGGATGGGCGCCGGACGGGGACACCGACATTCTCCTGCGCGTCGGCTACAACCGGGTCGAACAGCTTGAATATGTCGGACTGCCTTCCGCGGTCGCAAGCCGCGCCGGCGTGGACCCCTTCCAGTTCACAAGCGCCGCCGATGCGCCGGATACGACGATTGAAAACCTCACCGTCCACGGATCGGTGCGCCGCCGGCTCAGCGACGCCCTTGAAGCGACGGTTCAGGTGCGCCGGTTCGAGAGCAGTTTTGACGAGTTTGCGACAACCCCGTTCTTCGATTTCTTTCCGCTTCAGGAAACGGCCGCGCTACAGATCCGGGGCGTCTTGCCCGCCGAGACCGTCCAATGGACGACGGACGCCAGCCTGACGGCGACCTTTTCCGCAAGCGGCGCAGACCACACGCTGCTGGTCGGCGTCGCCTACGACGACACGAATTACAGCGGCGCGAGCGGGTTCGATTTATTCAATATTCTCGGCCCCTATGATTACCTCGCCGAGGCGCCGGAGCTGTCCTTCGGCGCGACGCCGCCGCTCGATACGTTCATTGAGAACGACTACAAAACCCTCGCGGCGTACGTGCAGGATCATATCCGCGTCGGCGAACGGTTGAGCCTGCTCGCCGGCGGGCGGCTCAGCCGGTACGAGCTTGTCGAGGTCGAAGGCGGTCAAGGCACGGATGAAACCTTTACGCGTTTCGATCCGCGCATCGGCGCGACCTATGAGATTGCGGACGGGCTTTCCGTGTTCGCAGGCTGGTCGACGGGCTCGCGCCTGTCGCTGTTCTTCGCCGGCGTCGACGGCGCGCCGCCGGATCTTGAAACCTCGCGCTCCTTAGAAGGCGGTTTTAAATTCAGCCTTAAGGATATCGGCCTTTCGGGAACGTTGGCCGGTTTCCAGATCGTGCGGGAAAACGTTCCGACGCCTGCCCCGGGCAGCTTCATCACCTCGATCCAGACCGGCGAACAAGAAGCCGTCGGCGCGGAAATCGACCTTGTCTGGGAGCCCTCGCCGCAACTCTCCGTTCTGATGAGCGCCGCCTATACGCAATCCGAAATCACCGAGGACACGGAGATTCCGACAGGCGACAGCCTCCCGCGCGTTCCGGAATATTCAGGGCGCATTGCGGCGCGCTATCGCTTTGAAGGCGCCCTTGAAGGGCTCGGCGTCGGCGCGGGCGTCGCGTTCGCTTCGGAGGCCGACATCACATTGCCGAACAGCTTCGATTCCGACGCTTACGCCATATTCGACGCCCAGGCGTCCTATGCCTTCGACCGGTATCGGATCGGGGTTTCGGCTCAGAACATCGCCGATACGGAGTATTTCACGCCGTACCAGTATTTCGCCCAGGCCGTCGTGCGCCCCGGCGCGCCGCGTTCGGCCTTCGTCACCCTGTCAGCGGATTTTTAAAGGACAGTGCAATGAAAGACACACGCAGAGATTTTCTTCGCGGCGCCGCCCAGTTCGGCGCCATCGCGCCCTTTGTCGCCGTTGGAGGCTTGATGCGGCAGGCCGCGGCGGACGAGCCCGAGCCCCCGCGTTTCGGCGCGACGCCGGAAGAGGCCAGCCGGATCGCTTACGACGCCCACGAAGAAATCATGGCCTATCCGGGCCTTAAAATGCATGGCGCGGAAGAAATCGCCATGCTGGTCTATCCGAAAATGACCATGCTTGATCTTGTGGGCCCGCAATACTTTTTCGCCTCCATGATGGGGGCGAAGGTCCATCTTGTCTCGAAAGACAAGACCCTGGCGCCCGTGGACGGGGATACGGGCTTTGCGATCGTTCCCACCACAAGCATGGCCGATTGTCCGAAGGACTTGGACATTCTGTTCGTCCCCGGCGGGACAAGCGGGACGACCGAGGCCATGCTTGACGACGAAACCGTCGATTTCATCGCGGACCGCGCCGGGCGCGCCAAGCATGTAACGTCCGTATGCACAGGGTCGCTCATTCTCGGCCAAGCGGGGCTGCTCAAGGGCAAGCGGGCGACGTCCCACTGGGCGACGCGGCATTTGCTGGCGGACTTCGGCGCAACGCCGGTCGATGCGCGCGTCGTTACGGACGGGCGCATCGTGACGGGCGCCGGGGTCTCCGCGGGGCTCGACTTCGCCCTCGCCCTGCTCGCCCAACTGCGCGGCGCGCCCTACGCCAAAGCGATCCAGTTGCAGACCGAATATGCGCCGGAGCCGATCTTCAACGCCGGCACGCCGGCGACCATCGACCCGAAACTCGGCGAGCCCCTGCACGAAATGTTCGCAACGGCGATTTTCGCCATGAAGGAAGCGGCGAAGAAACAGCGCGGTTGATGCTGTCAGCCCGAACTTGTCCGCCGGCGCGGTCGCGGCTAAGTTGCAATCGTGACGGGTATGGGGGACGACCAAACCATATGAGCGAATCCTTTGACCAGGGGCCGGGACGGGCGGCGCTGGAGACGGCGGCTGAAGAAGACCGGCTGGACGCGGCGGGCTTCGTCGCC
Organism: Pseudomonadota bacterium; assembly: GCA_039183635.1. Taxonomy (GTDB): domain Bacteria; phylum Pseudomonadota; class Alphaproteobacteria; order Caulobacterales; family Parvularculaceae; genus JBCDBL01. The sequence continues at coordinate 15,299 of JBCDBL010000007.1, read as the reverse complement.
CTCGGCAAGGCGCGCCTTGACGCCGACGACATAGACGGCGCCGCACGGGCGTTCGAGACCGCCATAGACGACGCAGCCAACGGCGCCGATGCGGAGACCCGGGCCGTCGCCCACGGCCATCTCGGCGTCATCGCCGAAATGCGCGACCAGTGGGAGGCGGCGGAGGCCCAATATGAGATCTCTTTGCGGATCAGCGAAATTAACGGCCGCAAGGAAGGCGCCGCCTTCACGCGGATGATGCTGGCCGAGCTGTCCCTCCGCAAACGGAATTTTGAGGCCGGCGCCGACCACGCCCAGCGCGCCCTCGACCTTTACGCGGAGCTTCAGGACAAAACCGGCCGCGCGGCGGCCTACGGCACTCTCGGCATTGCGGCCAAACACCAGGGCGCGCCGCTGGCCGCCCAGGCGCATTTCCGCCGGGCCCTTATGCTATGCGAAGCGGCCGGCGATACGGTGGGCATGGGCGTTGCGCTCTGTCACCTCGGCAAATTGGCGACGGATCTCGAAGAGTATGAAAAGGCCGCCGCCTACCTTGACGCCGCCCGCGCCCTTGACGGCAAAACCGGACGCAAAGACGGCTTCGCCCAAACTGAGGCCGCCCTGGGCGTCCTCGCGCACAAACGCGGCGACACAGCGGAGGCGTGCCGCCGCTGGAGCGCCGCCGCTTCGATTTTCATCGATCTCGGCGCGGCCGACGAAGCGCGGCGCATTCTACACCTGATGAAGTCGACGGGGTGTCCGTTGCACTGAACAGGGCGCGCCTCTGCAACGCACACAAATCCAGCGTGTTGACGCATTATGCGTTTAGAGCGCGCCGCGCAAAAGTGGATACCGGTTTTCTCGCAAAAGACGCGCTAAAAAAGAAGATCCAGAGCCCGCCCGTGTGAATCCAACTAAACGAGACGTGCTGTATGGCGGGTTAAAGGCGCAGCCGCTCACCGGTTCGCCGTCCGAAGGTCTGCTCAAACAAAGACTGAGAACCGTTTGCCGCCTTCATATTGAATCATATCGGACGCAAACGGTTCTCGTTTGAAATTCTGACATATCATCCGAACGGCATGCGTGATTTACAACGCCCTATTGCACCGGGCCATAGAGGCGCATTAGGTTCCAAGCTGATCCTTCATATGAAAGCCCCTTCTTCCCATGACAAATGACGACGCCGAAAAGGTTCTCACAGCCCTCCTCGACAAAGCCAAAGCCGCAGGGGCCGACGCGGCGGACGTCGTACTCGCCGAATCGGTGTCGGTCGGCGTCACATACCGTATGGGCGCTGTGGAAGATGTGGAGCGTTCCGAGGCTCAGGATTTAGGTTTGCGGGTCCTCGTAGGAAAGCGCCAGGCCATCGTCTCCTCCACGGACCACGCGCCCGAAACCCTGGACGAGCTTGTGACCCGGGCCGTCGCGATGGCGAAGCTCGCCCCCGAAGATCCTTATTGCGGCCTTGCACCGGACGACAAGCTCGCCAAAGCGCCGTTTAAGGATCTCGACCTTTTCGACCCGGCGGAGCCCTCCGCGGATCGGTTGACCGAAATGGCGCGCGAAGCTGAAGAAACCGCGCTCGCCGTCAAAGGCGTCACGAATTCTTCCGGCGCGTCGGCGGGCTGGGGCTCCGGCGCAAAATGGCTCATGACCTCATCCGGCTTTTTCGGCGGCTCAAAAGGGTCCAGCCACTCCGTCTCCTGCGCCGTACTTGCGGGCGAAGGGGTCGGCATGGAGCGGGACTATGACTATCATTCCACCCGCCACGGCGCGGAGCTGGAGGCGGCCGAGAAGATCGGTCGCACGGCGGGGGAGCGGGCCGTGGCGCGCCTCAACCCTAAAAAACTAAAAAGCCGTCAGTCGACGGTGGTTTACGACAAACGCCTGTCCGCCTCCCTTATCGGACACCTCGCCGGCGCCATCAACGGCGGGGCCGTCGCCCGGGGGGTGAGCTTTTTGAAGGACAAGCTGGGCGAGAAAATTTTCTCAGACGCGATCACGATCATCGACGACCCGCATATGGTCCGCGGCGCCGGCTCCCGCGCTTTCGACGGCGAGGGCGTCGCCAACGCCCGCCGCGCCATCGTCGACAAGGGCGTGCTGACGGGCTGGGTGATGAATTCCGCCCACGCACGGCAATTGGGCCTTGAGACCACCGGCAACGCCACGCGGGGCACCGGTGGCCCTCCCGGAGCATCGACCACGAACTTTTATATGGAGGCCGGTTCAAGCGCGCGCGATGAGCTTCTCGCCGACATCGCAGAAGGTCTGCTCGTCACCGACATGTTCGGCCCCCAGGTGAACCCCAACACTGGCGATTACTCCGTAGGCGTCTCAGGGTTCTGGCTGGAAAAAGGCGAAATAGCCTACCCGGTGAGCGAGATCACCATCGCCGGCAATATTCTCCAGATGTATCAAAACCTCACGGCGGCCGACGATCTGGAGTTTCGGGGCTCCACAAACGCTCCGACATTGGTCGTGGAGGGCATGACCATTGCCGGCGAGTAACCCCGTAACGCGCCCCCATACGCCCTATTCCCGGGATCTCGCCGCCATGGGCGACGCCGTGCGGGAGGCCGGGGCGGCGGTGAAAGAACTGTTCGGCAAAACGGTGAAAACCTGGGAGAAAGACGATCGCTCCCCGGTCACCGAAGCCGACCACGCCGCCAACGATATTTTGAAAGAGCGCCTGCGCGGCCACGCCCCGGCTTATGGCTGGCTCTCTGAAGAATGTGAAGACGACAACAGCCGCTTAAACAACGATCATGTCTGGGTCGTCGACCCAGTGGACGGGACGCGGGCGTTCCTAAAAGGCCTGCCTCACTTTTCCGTATGCGTTGCGCTTTTAGAGCGCGGCTCTGCGGTCGCCGCCATCATCTACAACCCCATCACCGAAGAGATGTTCGAGGCGGCGAAAGGCGGCGGCGCTTACCGAAACGGCGCCCCCTTGGCGCCGTCTGAAACACAAGCCCTTAAGGGCGCCCGCATGCTGGGCATGGGGGCGATGTTCACCCACCCAGACTGGCCTCGACCATGGCCGGAGATGACGGTGGACTGGGTGAGTTCCACCGCCTATCGCATGGCGCTTGTCGCCGCCGGCGATTACGACGCCATGATCGCTTTGCAGCCAAAATACGATTGGGATCTCGCCGCCGGCGCCCTCATCGCCGCAGAAGCCGGCGCCGCCGTCGGAGATCATTTGGGCGGCGGTTTCCAATTTAACGAAGCCGCCGCCAAGCAAAAAAGCGTTGTGACGGCCGCCCCCGGCCTTCATAACGAAATCTTAGAGCGTCTGTCGCATCTATAAACTTTTAAGATGAGGAGACTGTCCGATGACGAAACAGTTATTGCACCTTGTGTTTGGCGGGGAGCTGACGAGCCCCGACAAAGTAGAATTCGAAGACCTCGACACGCTCGACATTGTGGGCATCTTTCCAAACTACGAGGCGGCTAAAAAAGCATGGCAGGCGAAAGCCCATCAGACGGTGGACAACGCCCATATGCGCTACTTTATCGTCCACATGCATAAGCTTCTCGACCCCGACACGGACGAAGACGAGGATTAGCGCCGCCGCGCCGAACGCCCATGGCCCGCAAGAAACCGAATATCACGCGCGAAGACATGCTGACGCGCGAAGGCCGCCGCCGCGCCTGGCGGGGGCTTGTTTTCGCCGATCACGGATTTTTACGCTACATCTATTCGAACATCCATCAAGTCTCGGACAATATGTGGCGTTCTTTCCAGCCTGCGCCGCTGCATTTGAAGCGCTTTAAACAAAAGGGCGTGAAGACCGTCATCAACCTCCGGGGGCAGAGCAATACAGGGTTCTACCGGTTGGAGGAGGAGTCTTGCGAGCGCCTCGGCATGGCGCTTGTCAATTTAAAGCTCCACTCCCGGGATATTCCGAAGCGGGAGCAAATCCATGCCGCGCGGAACCTGTTTCAATCTATTGAGTATCCCGCCGTCATGCACTGTAAATCCGGCGCTGACCGCGCCGGCATGGGCGCCGTGTTGTATCTGTTCCTCCACGAACGGCGCCCTCTGGCCGAGGCGCGCGAACAGCTGTCCTTGCGCTACGGTCATATGAAGCAGGGCAAGACCGGCGTCCTCGATTATTATTGGGACAAGGCCGAAGAGGCAGGCGCAACAACGCCAGAGGATTTTTTAGCGTGGGTCGACAGCGATGATTACGACCCGGCCGCCTTGAAAGCAGGCTTCATGGGCCAATGGTGGGCGAATATTCTGACCGATAAGATTTTACGTCGGGAATAGGCCGCACACCGTGGCGACGCCGCCTCTTCTTCCCCCGCCAAGCGGGGGAAGAAGCCCGAAGGGCCGATGGGGGCGGCGATGTTCATACAAATAACAGCGCATAAGGATTACCGCCCCATCTCGCCCCCTCCGTCGCCCCCGGATTAAAATCCGGGCTCGACACCTCCCCCGCTAGGCGGGGGAGGAAAGACAGAGCCGCCCTCAAGCTCCCTCGAACTGCAGCTTGCAAAGCCGGGCATAAAGGCCGCCTTCAGCGAGCAGCGCGTCGTGGCGACCTTGCTCGACAATGCGGCCCTTGTCCATCACGCAGATAAGGTCGGCGTCGCGGACGGTGGCGAGGCGGTGGGCGATGACGATGGTGGTGCGCCCCTGCTTCAACCGCTCCAGCGCCTCCTGCACTTTGCGTTCGGACTCTGCGTCAAGGGCGCTCGTCGCCTCATCCAGCAATAGGATTTTTGCGTCCTTCAAAATAGCGCGCGCCAGGGCGATACGCTGGCGCTGGCCGCCGGACAGTTTGCCGCCCCGGTCGCCGACGTCGCTGGCGTATCCTTCCGGCAGGGTGCGGATGAAATCGTCCGCCGCCGCCGCCCGGGCCGCCGCTTCGATTTCAGCATCGCCCGCAGTGAGCTTGCCGAAGGCGATGTTGGCCCGGACCGTATCGTTGAACAGGATCGATTCCTGGGACACGAGCGCCGAGGCCGCACGCACCGACGCCAGCCTCGCCGCCCCGACCGCCTGCCCATCGATCAGAATTTCGCCGGACGTCGGCTCATAGAGCCGGGGCAAGAGGTTGAACACGGTGGATTTGCCGGCCCCGGACTCCCCCACAAGCGCCACCGTCGCCCCCGGCGCGATGTCGAGGCTGAAATCCTGAAGCGCCGGCCCGTCCGCGCCGTCATAGGAAAAGCTTACATTGCGAAATTGAACGCGGCCGTCGGTCACGGTCAGGGGTTTCGCCTCCGGGACGTCGACGATGGCCGGCGGCTCGTCCAGCAATTCGAAGATGCGCTGCACGGCGGCGAGGCCTTCCTGGAACACCGCGTTCAGGGTGCCGAGACTGCGCGCCGGCTGGGCCAGCAGCAACAGCGCCGTGATGAACGCCGCAAAGCGTTCGATGGTGAGGGCGTCGGAATTGATCCGCCAGGCGGCGACGGCGACGACGGCGGCGACCGCAACCGCGCCGATCGCCATAATGATCGGCTCCACCAGCGCGCGGGAGCCGATCATCTTCATCACCAGGCGATAGCGGATGTCGAAGGCGGCGTCGGCCCGGGTTTGTTCGTAGGCGTTAAGGCCATAGGTCTTCACCATGAGCGCGCCCGAGATGCTTTGGGTGAGCAGCGACGTCATGTCGCCAAGCTGGCTTTGAACCCGGGCGGAGGCGCCGCGCAGGTATCGGCCCACCCGCTCGATGGGAACGCCGGCCACGGGATAAATCACGATGACCGCGAGGGCGAGCAGCCAGTCGAAATAGACCATGGTGCCGAACAGGACGACAATGCGCAGCACGTCCCGGACGGCGCTGTTCGGCGCCCGGACCAACATCTCCCGCGTCATGTTGACGTCGTTGGTGAACCGCGAGACGAGCCCCCCGGGCGCGCCGCGGGTCAGTTGCGCGAAGTCGGCGCCCAACAGGTGCGCGAACATCTTTTTCTGGAAATCGGCGATGACGCCCATGGCGACGGAGTTCGTCAGGATCTGCTGGATGTACATCGTCGCGGCGTTGGCGAGGCCGAGGACAACAACCACCGCCGGCGCAAGATAGAGCGCCCGTGTCGTCCCTTCCCCCAGTGTTTCCAAAAGCCATTCGACGCCGAGGGCGAACCCCGCCTCAGAGAGCGCAAACAACGCCATGAACACAACCGCGAGGGCCAGGCGCCGCCAATAGGGGCGCACCCAATCGCGCCAAAGGCGCAAAAGCAGTCCGAGCGTCGTGGCGTCTGTGTCTGTCGCGTTGTCCGGTTCTTTCAAACCAACATCTTCCCGTTTATGAAGACCATCTTGTAACACCTTCATTTTAAGCGCATTTTCGCCTGCCACAAAATGACCCTTCACCCTGGCGTTGCACCCAGGCCCGAATTGTCCAATATGCCCCGACGATGCTGAAAAAGCTGTTGAAAACAAACGCCGCCCGGGCCGCGCTGACGCGCCTTGCTTCGACCTATATGAGGTTCGTCCACGCCACAAGCCGTTGGACCGTCATAGGGCGCGAGGCCGCGGAAGGCTACTGGGACCGCAAGGAGCCCTTCGTCTTCGCTTTCTGGCATGGCCGCATCCTGATGAGCCCGTTTTCCTGGGACATTAAACGGGCCGGCATAAAGGTGATGATCTCCCAGCATCGGGACGGCGACCTCATCGCTAACAGCGTCAAACCCTTCGGCATCGGCGCCATTCGCGGCTCCAGCGCCAAACCAGGCCGCAAGGACAAGGGCGGCGCAGCGGCTTTGAGGGCTATGGTGAAGGAAATCAAGGCCGGCGGCTGCGTCGGTTTCACCCCGGACGGCCCCAGGGGGCCCGCCGAAGAGGCCGGCGAGGGCGTGGTCCTCCTCGCCAGGCTTTCCGGAGCGCCGATCATCCCCTTCGCCTATTCCACAAGCCGCGCAAAACGCGCCCGCTCCTGGGACAGGTTCTTTGTGGCGCTTCCCTTCTCTCGGGGGTATTACGTCTGGGGCGCGCCGATCCATGTCGCCCGCAACGCCGATGCGGACGCCATCGAAACGGCGCGGCGGCAGGTGGAAGATGGTTTGCGCACCGTGACCGCAGAAGCCGATAAATTGGCCGGGCATGCGCCCGCCCTCCATGTCGGCGACGAACGGATTGCGAATTAAAAAAGATAAAGGCCCCATGACAGACGCCGTCTCGGATATCCCTCCCCTGCCGCTCGGCCTGCGCGCCTATCGCATCGCTACGGGCCTGGCGCGGCCCCTTGCGGAGTATGTGCTGGCCGAACGCTTGAAAAAGGGCAAGGAGGATCCAGATCGAATCGCAGAGCGCAAAGGCGCAGCCAGCGCCGAACGCCCCGCAGAGCCCCTTGTCTGGATCCATGGCGCAAGCGTCGGGGAATCCCTGTCCGTTCTGCCGTTGGTGGACCGCCTGTCGGAGCTCCGGCCGGATCTGCGCTTCCTGGTCACGACAGGCACCATCACGTCGGCTCAGCTTATGGCCGACCGTTTGCCGCCCCAGGCGCAACACCAGTTCGCCCCTGTCGATCACCCCGGCTATGTAACGTCCTTCCTAAATCACTGGCGGCCGGACCTTGCGCTTTTCGTGGAGTCGGAATTCTGGCCAAACCTCATTCTTCAGACCCACGAGCGCGGCGCGCCGATGGCCCTTGTCAACGGCCGTATTTCTCCCAGAACCTATGAGCGTTGGCGCAAAAGATCAGGCGCCATCAACCGTCTTCTCACCGCCTTTGACCGGCTGATCGCCCAGGACAAAGTGAATATGGACCGGCTCTCCGAACTGTCCGGCGCGAAGGCGCAGACGTTCGGCAATCTGAAGATGGCGGCGCCGCCTTTGCCCGTCGACGAGGCCGCCCTTGGGGGGTTGCGTGAAATGATCGGGGACCGCACCGTCTGGCTGGCCGCCAGCACGCATCCCGGCGAAGAAGACATATTGGCCTTGGCGCATAAAAAGCTGAAAGCCGATTTTCCGGACCTTCTCACCATCCTCGTGCCGCGTCATCCGGGACGGGGCGAAGAAGTCGCGGAGCTTGTGTCCGCTCATGGCCTGAGCGCGCCGCGCCGCTCCAAAGGTGCGGATATCGCGCCGGAGTCCGACATTTATCTCGCCGACACTCTCGGGGAGCTTGGGTTGTTCTATCGGCTTTGCGATACGGTCCTTGTGGGCGGCAGCCTGGCGCCGAAGGGCGGACACAATCCGCTGGAGCCGGCGCGGCTTTACTCCGCAATTCTTCACGGTCCGCACACGTTTAACTTTTCAGAAAACTACAGAGATATGCGTAAAGCCGGCGGCGCGGCGCTGGTGCGCAATGAGGATGACCTTGCGGCCTCCGCCAGACGTCTTTTTATCGACGGGAAAACCCGGGATGCTATGGCCACAGCCGCCATGAAGACCGCCGAGGCGAGCGCGGAGCGGGTGCTGGCGGATGTGGTCGACGCGATCGACCCCTTGCTGCCTGCAAAAAAGGCGGTTTCATGAAAGCGCCTGACTTTTGGTATCCCGCGCGCCCGCGCTTCAGCCTGCAACGCACGCTTTTGGCGCCGGCGGCCGCCCTTTACGAGGCCGGCGCGACCCGAAAACTGCGTAAAGCGACGCCTTATAAACCCGGGGTTCCGGTCATCTGTATCGGGAACGCCACCGTGGGCGGCGTTGGAAAGACCCCCGCGGCGGCGGCGATCGCACGTCTTTTAACCAAAGCCGGAGAACCGCCGCATATCCTGATGCGCGGCTATGGCGGACGGCTGAACGGCCCTGTCCAGGTCAATCTCGACAAGCACCGCGCCAAAGATGTCGGCGACGAAGCCTTGCTGTTGGCCCGCGAAGCCCCGGTCTGGATCGCGCGCGACAGGGCGAAAGGCGCCAAGGCGGCGACCAAATCCGGCGCGCGGGTTATCTTGATGGACGACGGCTTTCAAAACCCGTCCGTAGAGAAAACATTTTCTCTTCTGTTGATCGATTCTGAACTCGGATTCGGCAACGGCGCGATATTTCCAGCCGGTCCCTTGCGGGAGCGGCCGGAGGCGGCGATCGCCCGGGCGGACGCGGTTGTGTTCGTCAAGCGCGATCTGCCGACCCCCATCCGCAAGGATCTGTTCGCGCTCGGTTTCGGCAAAATGCCGCGCCTCCAGGCCTGGCTCGAACCGCAAACCGCGCCGGAGGGCCGCGTCGTCGCCTTTTCCGGCATCGGCAGGCCCCAGAAGTTTTTCGATATGCTGGGCGGCCTTGGTCTGGACGTCGCTGCGACGAAGTCTTTCCCGGATCATCATCCGTTTACAAAGAAAGACATCAAGTCCTTGCACGCCGCCGCAAAAAAACACCAGGCCCGGCTGATCACGACAGACAAGGACCTGGTCCGCTTGTCCCAACGCGATCGACAGAATATCGACACCTTGCCGGTGGCGATGGCCTTCGATCAAACGGACCGGCTCAGCGAGATGCTTTGCATCGCTATAGAGCGCGCCCGCCACGACAAACGCATCGGTCCGTAGCATGAGCGAAGCCGCCCCCCTGAACTTGCCGGCCCCGCGCTCGGCGCACGTCACTCTCCAGTTTCGTCTTGAGGCGATGCTCTTCCACGCCGCCATGGGCGTTTTCTCCGCACTGGGCCCGGACCGGGCCTCCGCGCTCGGCGGATGGATCGGACGTCACATTGGAACGCGTCTTCGCGGCGTCACCAAGCGCGGAGTGCACAATCTGAAAGCCGCTTTTCCTGAGAAAAGCGATACGGAGATAAACGCGATTGTCGCAGATGTCTGGGAAAATCTCGGACGCACAGCCGCCGAATACGCCCATCTTGACGCCTTCCACCCCTTTGAAGACGGCGGACGCGTCGCTGTGGAGGGGGCCGAGCGCCTTCGGCAGATCTGTGCGTCGGGCAAGCCCGCTGTTTTCGTGACCGCGCATTACGCCAACTGGGAGGTGATGGCGATCATGTTATCCCGATCCGGATTAAAGTTTGGATTTGTTTACCGCGCCGCAAACAACCCCCTGGTCGACCGGGAAATTATCGAACGACGCAACGCCGTGACGACCGCTGTGCAAATTCCCAAAGGCAAGCGCGGCGGCCGGGCGCTTTTGGAGGTGATGCGCAAGGGTCATTCCATCGCCATGCTGGTGGACCAAAAACTGAATGACGGCATCCGCGTGCCGTTCATGGGTCGCGACGCCATGACCCCGCCGGCCGCGGCCCGGATGGCGTTAAAATTCAACGCCCCCGTCATTCCTCTCGCCATTGAGCGGGTGAAAGGCGCGACCTTCGTCGCCAAAGTGAAGGACCCCATTCCTTTTGAGCCGACCGGCGACCGCAATGAAGACATCCGCCTGTTGACGACCAAAGTGAACGAGGCCCTGGAAGACCAAATCCGCTCCAGACCCGGCGAGTGGCTGTGGCTGCACCGCCGCTGGCCGCGAGATTAAAGCCCTAAACGCATAAGAAGCGGCGATTTTCCTCCCCCGCCCTGGCGGGGGAGGTGTTGAGCGCAAGCGAAACGGAGGGGGCGCGGTGTTTCGGTTCGCCAATAAGTTTAAGGTCGCTCTTGGAGCCACCCCCCTTCGACCGCTATGCGACCACGTCCCTCACCAAGCGGGGGAAGAAGAAAACGTCATATACGGTTGCAATATCGCCTTGCAAACAAAAGCGCTTGGCCAGTCGAAAGACTGGCTGTCGATGTTTAAGACGACGGAAACACCAACGGCGCGAGAAAATAGACCACAAGGGTGATCAAGGCGACGCCAAGCAGGTTTAAACGAAGCCCGATGGCGGCCATACGGCCGATCGCGATGCGCCCGCTGGCGAAAACGATGGCGTTCGGTCCAGTGGCCATAGGCAGCATGAAAGCGCAACTGGCCGCCATCGCGACAGGCACCGCGAGCAATACGGGATCAGCGCCCCCCGCCGCTGCAATGGCGCCGATCACCGGCAAAAGGGCCGAGGCGGTGGCCACATTGCTGGCGAGTTCCGTTGAGAAAATGACGAACACCACAAGGGCCAGCATGATGACGATAAGCGGCGCGGCCGTCAGGCCCGCCATCTGACCGCCGAGCCACGCCGCAAGACCGGTGCCGGTGATCGCCGCGGCCATAGACAAACCGCCGCCGAACAGCAGAATGACGCCCCAGGGGATCTCGGAGGCCGTATCCCAATCCAGAAGCGCCGATCGCGGCCTCTCCTTCGAACCGGACGGGATGAGGAACATGGCGACGGCGCCGGCGATGGCGACGACATGGTCTGTGACATTGGCGAAAGGCTGCAGCCCGAATACCTCAAGACCGTTCAGCGGCCTGCGGAACATCCAGAACCCGGCGATGACGGCGAAAGCGAGCAGCGTACGCACCTCCGGTGTCGTAATCGGCCCAAGGGCGTCCCGTTCGGCCTTCACCACCGCTCGTCCCTGCCCGCCCTCCTCGGCATTCAGCTTCAGCGCCCATTTCGTCAGTACGAACCAGGCGGCCGGCAGCATCACCAGAACCGTGGGCAAACCGATCATCATCCATTGGGAGAAGTCGATCGTGTAACCCGCCTCCCGCTCCAAATAGCCTATAACGATAAGGTTCGTTGGCGTTCCCACTGGCGTGCCAAGACCGCCGATGGAGGCGCCGTAAGCGATGCTGAGCAACAACGCTATCGCAAAAGGCGCGCCCATATTGCGGGGGCCGAGCACCGCCCGGGCGACAGAGATGGCGATGGGCGTCAACATGATGGTGGTCGCAGTGTTGGAGATCCACATCGACAAAATGGCCGACGCCGCCATAAACCCGCCCACAAGCGCCGCCGGCCGCGCGCCGGCGCTGAGCACGATGTTAAGCGCGATGCGGGCGTGGAGGTTCCAGCGCTCCACGGATTTGGCAATAATAAAACCGCCCAGCAAAAGCATCACGATCGGGCTGGCGTAGGGCTCCGCCGCCGCCTTGACGGAAGCGACGCCGAAGCTCGGCAAGATCACCAGCGGCAATAGCGAGGTGGCGGGGATCGGGATCGCCTCTGTCACCCACCAACACGCCATCAAGATCGCCATAGATACGACAACCCACGCCTCCCGGCTCAACCCCTCGGGCGGCGGCGCCAATTGCAGCCCAATACTAAGAACCAGCCCAAGAACAAGTCCCACTGTCTGGTGAGGCCGCCGGAGGGGGCCATCGGACGGCGCCGCGTCGTTCATCTTTACCGTGCTGGTCATTGAAAGGTCCCTGGTTCGAAAATCCCTGATGGCCCCTCAGGCTTTAACAGACCGCCCGTCGTGTCAAACATGCTTTCCGCGCGACCAATCCGAAGCGCAGAGGTGCTCCTCGCCCGCCGCGATCTTCTCGTCAACAGCGTTTAGAACAGCGCTCGCGGCTCGCGTAAACAGGTCCGACGTTTCATAGGGCCATACATTTGCAAGGCGTTATTCAGTTACATGAACGCTTTGGCGATAGGGGATGACGTTATATTATCAGTATATTGCTCGTCGAAAACCCCAGATTTTCGTTAAAAAACGTCGCGAGTTACGCAACGTTTTCGTCCGTCTCCCGGGGCGGTAGGACGGCCAACGGCATCGCGCCTCTCTTTTCAATCTGCTATAGTTTGCAAAATTGTTTAATCATTCGCCCGCTGGCTGTCGCCCACTACAGCGCTTGGCCATAGTCGCACACGCCATAGGGAAAAAGTTGCCATCGCCGAAAATACACAGCATGCTTCCTGTAAGACTGATGCATTTATCGCCAAACAACCAAGCCCCTCACGCCTGATGACCTCCCCCTTAGAAGATCCGACATATCGACGTCTTTTCACCGCTCAAGTGATCGCCCTTGTTGGGACGGGGTTATCCACTGTCGCCCTTGCGCTGCTTGCCTATGACCTTGCCGGGGGCGACGCCGGGGCGGTGTTGGGAACGGCTCTGGCCTTGAAGATGGTTGCCTATGTGGGGATTGCGCCGGTTATTGGCGGCTTCGCCCATCGTTTGCCCCGCCGTGCTGTGCTGATCGGCCTCGATCTTGGGCGCGCCGTCGTGGCCGCATGTCTGCCCTTTGCGACGGAAGTCTGGCACATTTACGTGCTAATCTTTTTACTGAACGCTTTTTCAGCCGGCTTCACGCCAACGTTTCAGGCGACTATCCCAGATATCTTGCCGGATGAACGCCGCTATACGCGCGCATTGTCGCTTTCACGCCTTGCTTACGATTTGGAGAATTTGCTAAGCCCGTCCCTGGCGGCGGCGGCCCTTATTTTCCTGAGCTATAACGCCTTGTTCGCCGTAAATGCGATGGCCTTTGTCATATCAGCAGCCCTGGTTTATTCTGTATGTCTGCCCTCCCCCAAGGCCCATGACCGCGAAGACGGCGTTTTGAAAAACATCGTGTACGGGCTTAACATTTATTTGAAAACGCCGCGCTTGCGCGGGCTGCTCGCGCTGTCCGTCGCCGCATCCGCAGCTGGCGCCATGGCGATTGTCAACACGGTCGTCTATGTGCGCGAAACCCTCGGCGGCGGGGAGACCGCAGCGGCTCTCGCTTACGCAGCATACGGCGCAGGCTCCATGATCGCCGCGCTCCTTCTTCCCCGTTTCCTCGACAAAAGGCCGGACAGGCCGTTTATGACGGCAGGCGGGCTGTTGCTGGCCATCGGCCTTGGCGCAGGGCTGACGGCGCCAGGATTTATCGGCCTCGCCGCCATCTGGTTTGTCCTTGGCGTGGGCGGGTCGCTTATTCAAACCCCGGCCGGTCGGCTTTTGAAACGTTCCGGATACGATGCGGATCGCCCCGCCCTGTATGCAGCGCAATTCGCACTATCCCACGCCGGCTGGCTAGCCGCCTATCTGCTTGCCGGCGTTATAGGCGCAACATACGGGCTCAGCGCCGCCTTCGCGGTTCTCGCGACCGTCGCTCTCGCCGCAAGCGCTTTGGCCCTCCTCCTGTGGCCACGCAATGATCCTGTTGCCCTGGAACACCGCCATGAAGCGATGGAGCACGAACATTTGCATGTCCATGACGAACACCATCAACACGAGCATGAAGGCTGGGAAGGCCCCGAACCCCACCGTCACCCCCACCGCCACGCGCCTTTGCAGCACAGCCACGCCTTTGTCATAGACCGTCACCATACCATTTGGCCGCGATAAAGCACCGTTGCATAAAACGCCCGGGTTCTTATGTGAAAACGACGGTTTTGTCGCCGTCTAAAGCGTCTCTTCTTCAATGGAATCAGGCAGACGCTTTAAGTCTTTGTTTTTTCGCATTTCCGGACGGCCAACCGTACACTTGGCCTGGAAAGGCTTTAAGAAGACCCGACGCAGCAAACGCCGCCGCACGGCCCGGGCGCGCACCCGGCATTCTACAGCGGACGCCCCTAAATTTTTAAGGCATGACGACATTTAACGCATATGCCTATCGAATGAACTGATGTATAGTCGTTGAAATATAGTGTTGATATCTTCGGGGAATAATCATTATGCGTATGTCATCCGGTCTTAAATCTGTGGCGTGCATCATGCTCTTTTCACTTGCGGCATGCGGACAAAAGTCCGGAGGCGGCGTGTCATATGAAAAGAAGTCTAAGAGCGACATCGTCCAAGTCTGCAAGTCAGACATGGGTATGATGTTCGACATCTATCGGATGCGCAAAAAAATCTCCGATGGGCAGGAACGGAAAATCACCAATCAATGCTGCAAGGTTGTGAATAAAGAAGCAGGGAAACTGTCGGACATTCAGCGCGCCTGGTTATGGTATCGCTGGGAGGGCAATGACGATATCAATAAGACGCCCAACCAGATTGAAGCCTTAAAACAGGTTGAACGATCACTGCGCGGCGACCTTAATCAGGCGCAGTATCTGCAGGCCTCAAACATCAAGGCCAACGCCAGCATATGTGCGGCGCGCGCAGCGGACAGTTTATAGGTCAAGCCGACATAGATCGCCGTTTATGAAGGCCGGCTTTCGCCGGTGTTTCATTGCCGCCACAAGTCTGAACAGCTCTGTTCCGGCTTCGTTAAAAGCATCTCCTGTCTCCGAAGGACAAACGGCTTAACGGCGATCATCTATCGGCGCACAAGACCGACCTGTTGCGTACAAGATCACAGAAAAGCGGTATTGACGTATCGTAGCGTCTAGAGCACGTCTCATTTAATTGGATTCATATGACGTGCTCTAGGTCTTTGTTTACGCGTGTCTTTTCCGCAAAACCGGTATCCACTTTTGCGCGACACGCGCTAGATGTGGTGTTTCCATAGGTTGTCCGTATCAAGACGCGCTGTTGCTGTCCGAGCGGGTTTTTTCTCGCCATGGGATTTAAGCCGCAAACCGGCTTAAAGCCATTGACGGCCTGTCTTTCCCTGGGTTTGCGGCCGTCACGGGCGGCGAAGCCGCCGCGGAGCGGTTTCACCCTTG
>JBCDBL010000006.1:0-58331 GCA_039183635.1 Pseudomonadota bacterium | reverse complement strand
CCGGTGTGAGAAATCACACCGGGCTTTTTTTTGTGCCTACAGAAAGGAAATTTGATGATTGAGAATGAAACCTATCGCTTTGGCAGTGCGGTCTTTTCTGATCTGCAAGATATTCGCCGGGCCGGATTGTTACAGGCATCTGACCTTGCGCTTTTCACCGGGTTCTGTGGCAAGTATCCGCTCTGGTACAATCAGGCTGGTGGCGGCTTGCTCGTTGCAGGCGCTAGGGGCGGCAAGCTCAGTACCATCTTGGGGTATAATTTGTGCGCCGGGATGTACAGCGCCGGGACGATGCTGGTCTTGGATATGAAGGGTGAACAGGCTTGCATTTCTCAGGATCAAACCCCGGATCAAAAGTTCAATATTTATTGGAACCCTGCGGGGTTGCATGGCCTGATCCAGCATCGCCTGAACCCGGTTTGTTATATCCGTATAGACAGCAAAACACTGGTTTCAGATGTGAAGGTGTTTTGTGAAAACATCATACCGCTGTCGGGCAGTCCCCAAGGAGCCTATTTTGAGCGGCGGGCGCGGGAGTTTTTAGAGGCGATCATACTAACGCTTGTCAGGTTGAAAGGCATCTTGACGCTTCCTGACATCTATCAGGCCATAAACCTTATTCCGGGTGGTGGCGACGAATGGATTGATTTTGCATTTGAAATGTCAGAGGCAGGGTTTGAGATTTCTGCCCGGATTGAAGAGGAAATTGCGACCTCTCGCGAAAACCCCACAGGTGGTTTTCAAGGCATATTGGGCGAAATTTTTAAAGCATTCGCACCTTTGAGCGATCCCATTCTTTTGGAATCTGTATCGCCTTATGCGGATGGTAGCTTTGATTGCTCACTGGAGGATTTATGCCGCAGCGATCAAGCCTATCAAATGTATCTCATGCCGCCTGCGGAGTTTGTTGAGGCATGGTCGCCAGTGATTAAAGCGATCTTTGTGGGGGCGATGATTTACAAGGCAAGACACCCGCAAGCGCCGCAGCAAACATGGATTTTGGATGAGTGCGCCCAACTCGGTAAATTTCCCCTCATAACAAAGCTCTACACTTATGGGGCGGGCATCGGCATTCGCCCGTTCGCGGTCTATCAGAGCATACATCAAATGGATGCGACGGGGCCGAATGCGAAATCCATCATCAGCGGTAATGCAGCATTGAAAATTTACTTCGCCGTGCGTGACATCGAGTCTGCCAGCACTTTGTCACGTATGTTGGGCCATCAAACACTTGAGTTTGATGATGAGCTTCAACAGGCCCGTGCACGTCATGCCAAAACACAAGCTGTACAAAGCTTTATAAGCGGTGGCGATCCGCTTGCGGCCAGCATAACCTACGCCCATCATAGGAAAGAAGCAGAACACCGCACGAAACAGCAACGTTTGCTTCGCACGCCGGATGAAATCCTAAATATGCCGCATGACAAGATGATTATGTTTGTGGATGGGCTGGAGCACCCGATTTACGCCGACCGTACACCCTATTATGAGCAAAACTGGATGGCTGGGCGGTTTCACCCCAACCCATATCACCCGCCGCTTGATGCCGTTCGTGTTAAAACGCGTTTTGGGTATGGCTGGCGGCGAGTTGTTAAGGAGCCAGTGCCGCAGCGTTTTGCGCACTATCCGCAGTATAAGGATGGGATTTGGTCGCGGGTTTCGTGATCATTATTTAAGGTTTCATATAGCTGGGTACATAGTGACCAGTAGTAAAATACGCTGTGTACCCAAGCTCGTTATTCTCAAAATCTTCATGTCGAACGGAAACAGCCTTACCATTTAGAGTAACGGCCTCGTTATAACGTGCGAAGATTGCAACTCGTAACTCAGATGGCAACTCATGCTCTAAAGCCGCTTCACAAAGCTGCTCTGCCAAGTCCACAAATATCTGAGTAGCATCATCGGCAGCATCAATTTCGTTGACGTTGAGAACAAGCTTAAGCTGCTTTGCAACATTCTCGTCTCCGTCAACATAAAAGGAAATATGGTTCGGAAGGCTGCCATCCCCCAGGTCGATATGATTAGAGCTTGAGGACCAATCGGGCAGTTCGGGAAGCGACCTATGATATTCCCCTGAAATCAGCCCAGCCTCAACAAGGTACTCTTTTGCTATATACGGAGACCAACCTTGCTCAAGGGGAACGGCAACGGGCTTTAGTTCTCTTTTCCGTCTGTGTAGTACGTCTCGTACTGTTTGTTTAACCGCTTCCACACTTTTGGGTTTGACGATCATCACATCGCGTCGCCAACGGTGTAGAAGTTTTACGTTGTTACCGAATGCTACAATTGAAGCGAAATATGCGTAATCTCTGACCTTTTTATCCTGAATTGGCATTTTGAGAACTACAAAGGCGGTTTCATATATGTTGTACAGGGCGAGGGCATACAAATATGGCAGGAAGAGAAATGTCAGGATCGGCGGAAGTGTAAAATCGGAAAGCGTTTGTAGAGAGAAGAAGCCCGTCAGATCGCCCAAAACGCCTTTAAATGCAAAAATTATGACGATGACGCCAAGGATACTCATAGTTCCTGAGAAGAGCTTATAAGCGATCCGGTACTCCGGTTTATTTTTTGAGAATTCCGCTATCAGAGTCAAAAAGGTAGCAGTAGGGATTAGTATTAGCTCTTGCCAAAAAGCAAATGGTTTCATCGAGATTATAAACTCAAGAATCACAATCAATTTCAAATTGTCGATGACGACTTGACGAAAAAAGCCGAAATCCTCTGCGCGGTCTGGTAGCCTAAAAAGCGATATGAAGCCGACAGTAACGGCCCATATAATAGTGCTTTTCAAATGGGTGATATTCCAAATGCCAAGCTGCCAGAGCAATAACACTATGAGGACAATGTAAAAAACTGTGATGCAATAAACCCACACCAACCGTTTGTGCAAAGCGTGTTTTACGACAGAAATTGCAAGTCTGCGGGTCGTTTTAAAATAAATGCAAACCGCGATAATGGCGCAAAGCCAGATGGCTAACGCCAATTCGCGTGTCGAAAAAATATCCATTCAACCGTGTTTTGACTGCCTAATATGGTATAGAGAGAATATCATCAAAATGCTCATACTACATCGGTTTCTTCCATTCAGGTTTTGCAAAACGATAGCGGCGCTCTTCAATGCGTAATATGGGTTCGCGTTCATCCTCATTTCGTATGATCTCTTTTAGAAGCCTACCTCTTACAACTCCCAAATTAGGAAAGTTTGCAATGTCGTTCACCACATTGCGAAAAATGCTACGAGCATATTTTGCAGGGCCAAATTTCAAGCCCAAATCTGGCATCTGCATTGGCTTTGCGATTGAAAGACCGGCATCAGGGAATAGGCTAGCTCGAATGCTAACACTTGAAGCCGCATCCATTTGAATTCCATATTTTTTGCCCATTGTATTTTTCTCAATATCAATGGCTGAAAATAATCGGTTTATGTCCTTTTTTGAGGCAGTTAAGCGAGCTTCATCCAGTTCATTCATATATCGCCTGAGCTTCAATGCTTCCGGTTGGATACGTAGGTCTAGCACCGCATCTATGGCTTTGCTGGCCGACCCTGTTTTACCAACTGCCCAAGCCGCTAGCAGCGGAAGTTGTAAGCCTATTTCTGTTGCTTCCGTATTCTTGTTAACTGCATTGACAGCTTCACCCGCTGAGTCACCAAAAAACTTTCTGAAGTTATCTCGCCATACTGAAGATTGAGAAAATAGATTTTTTTCTTGGGCAAGGCTGTTAATAAAATTATGCCGAATAGGGTGCATACAAAATGCAGCATCAAAATGACTGCTCGTTAACATGTAAAAGGTAGCACGGCGGCTTAACCAGTTCAGCGAATTAGAAAAGTCTTTTAGCTGTTGTTCAACGTAACATTCTCTAGAATCTTCTTTATGGCCTTCAAACGAAATTTCTTCACCATCGCTGCTTTCAAGATAAAGGCCATTCTCATTGATTTCTGTATTTGTCCGATTACGTAGCTGATTAAAAATCATAGAAGTGAGAGGAGAATATTTATAGCGCTCTGACTCCTCATCTGGACTGTCAGACAATACCTTCAGCGTTAGAAAAAAATCACTTGATTGTAGGTGCCAAGCGGCTGTTAGGGTAAGCCCCATCACCTCAAGAAAATCTGTCAGCGCACTCTTAGTGATATTTCCTGCTTTGATCTCAAGTACCAAATCATCATTGATTTCAACAGATTTGTTTTGCAAGCCCTGGTAGGGAAATGCACTAGTCGGAATATGTCGAACATAGCTGAACTGGCTTTTTCTGTCTGAACGAAATTCATCCTTGTAGTCGTCTACGGCATAAAATGTGTCATAGAAGAGAAGCGTAGATAGAAAGTTCTCAAACGCAGAATAATCACCTTCGATACTATAATTCTTGGGGACTCTTGCATTTCCTGTTATCCGCTGCACCGCAGACAGTGTTGAATTATCAATGATTACGTTTGATGACATCTAAGCCTAAACGCCTTGTAAAGCTTTCGCGACGACATCAGGTTCACGCGCAATAACCTTGAGGTAGGCTTTTGCTGCTCCATCGGGCTCATAACGGTTTTGTTCCCAATCGCGCAAAGTCCCAATTGCAATGTGATACCGGGCGGCGAATTCTTCTTGTGTGAGTTTGAGCGCCCGGCGAATGATTTTCGCCTGCGGTGTTCTTTTCATCCGCTTGAGATCAGCATCGGAAAGCGGTTTGTCATCAAACTTACTGGTTTTGCTCATGATATAGCCGCCTTTCATTCGGTTCTGCGTTTCGCGCAGATATAATCCGGTTACGCTCATTTCTTTCTGTATAAACGACGACAACAACGTTGCTTACGGACATGCCTATGAGGATATAGCGATCCTCGCCGTAATCGTCGCGATCATCGACCAATTCAACGGCAAACGGATCACGAAACACAGAGCGGGCATCATCAAAACTCACGCCGTGTTTGGCGAAATTTGAAGCCGCTTTGTCGTCGTCCCATTCAAAGTCTTCATCTATCATAATATACGGGATACCCGTATATTGTCAAGAAGTCCAGATTAAACTCTGTTTTCATATCACCCGGAGCGCCGCATTCGGTGTGGTACGACAAGGCTGACTTCCCCCTTTGAAAAATTTGGAGGCGTGTATGACGCTTTTTACCAGCGGCGCGGCATTCGCGCTGATGTCGGTTAGCTATATGTATGGCGGGTATCAGCTTTCACATTATGCAAAAACTGAAAGTGGTGTTTCGCTTCTCCTCAGTGTAGCTGCCTATTTTCTCGGCAATGCGCTGTTGCTGTATTTCCTGAAATCCAGCTCTTACGGCGTTCTGATGGTCACAAGTGCGCTGGCCGTTCTGGTCGGCAATGCTGCTGTCAGCGCTTTCGTCATGGGCGAGCAGTATACGGGGTCGCAAGTTCTGGGCCTTGGTCTGGCTGTGATTGCAGTCGCCCTTGTCGGCTTTAGCGGAACCGGGGCAGGCGCATGAGTAAAAGTTATGCGCCGAAAGGGTCTGTGCGCTCTTCTTATCCGCATCAGGATGAACGGTTGCGCGTACAAAACCCGCTTTATCAAAAAACAGAACCTATCACCCGAAACTTTGAAACCAATCGCTGCGACCTTCACGCCAAAGTTTTGGAACAGGAAGGCATGAGCGAAGCCGAGCGACGGCGGGCTAATATGAAAGATGTTAAATCCAAGAAAGCGCGGCGAGAATCCTTCATGGTTAAGCGCAGCCAGCCAAGACACCTTATGCGCCCGCCGCGTATGCTATCTTACGGGCCGGATCATGCCGCGTTTGCCCATTATGCTGAGCAGGATCATTTCGAGGCTGTGAAGTCGATGGAAAAACCTGTCGATGCGCGGTCTGCTGTGAAAGCCTTCCGCGCGGCCCGCAAGAAAGAATTCGTCGCTCGGCGGCTTCGAGAGGAAGGGTTCGACCTCGACCGAGCCAACACACACAAGCATTCAAAGTCGCGCTAAAGCCACAGTATTCCTGCACAGCTTTAAATATCCTTGTACAAATTGAATTTATATGTTCTTGTTATGTTCTTATGTGGCGCTGTAAACAGCCCCGCAAAAAAATCTCTCACACCTGAAACGAAAGGAGCATCAGTATGTCTACTGAGGACAACACGCATGACGGCCCAGCCGATACACTTCGAGACGGCGCTTTAAAAGCGACCATCTGGGAAAACCATGGTGAAAACGGGTCGTACTTCACCACCACGCTGGCCCGCACTTATGAAGATAAGAACGGCAAGCTGCGCGACACTCACAGCTTTGGCGGCACGGACTTGTTGCGGGTCGCAGAACTCGCCCGCAGCGCTTATGGACGCAGCAATGAACTCCGCCGTGAATTAAACCAATCGCAAGACAGAAACACATCATCCCGGGATGATAACGACCGCCATCAACGTGGTGATAATGATGACGCTTATGATGAAGGCGAGCCGCGAAGAGCGCGGCAAGACAATTTTCGTTCCCGTCGTCAGCGCGGCAGTCGGCAAAATGGACGGGCCCGCAGTGGGAACGCGGATCGGCTACCTGACCGCGATCTTTAGAGCCCACGAATAAAGCCGCCATCATGATGATTGGCGGCTTTTTAAACCTTCACTGCAAATGAGAAAGGAGACAGACCCATTGAAGGATGACATCACCCATATCAATAGTTCGGACAGCCAACCCATCATCACGGTGGACTATGAACGCTATGCGCAATTTTTAGAGGATACGGATTTAAGCGAAGATCAAAAACGCGAATTCCTCCAGACGCTGTGGAATATCGTCGTTGAATTCGTGTCACTCGGCTTCGGCGTGCATCCTTTACAACAAGCTCAAAGCGCCTGTGGAAAACTCGATGAAAATCCTCCGAAACCCGCACTCACGGCGCCCAATGCGCTATACTTGGATCATCAATTTATCACTGAAAATTTTTTAAAGGCCGCGGCCCCTGAAAAGGCGTCCGAGCCGGAAGGAGTCAAATAATGGAGGCTACAACTTTACAACAAGAAGAATGGACGGCGCTGATCTGCTGCCGTATTTCCGATAAGAAGCAACTCTTAGGCAGCGGCCTTGATAGTCAGGAACATCGCTGCCGTCAGCATGCGGAGGCGAAAGGCTATTCTGTCGAGAAAGTCTTTTATGCTGCAAAATCCGGCGGTCTTTCGCTTCTTGACCGTCCTGAAATCCAAGCGCTCTTGGCTTACCTCAAAAGCAATAAGCGCAGCGGCAAAAAATATGTGGTGATTTTCGACGACCACAAACGCTTTGCCAGACAAACTGAAAACCATCTCCAGCTTCGCCGGGTGCTTGGAGGGCAACATGTCCGTGTTGAGTTTTTAAATTTTACGCCGGAAGATTCTCCCGAAGGCAAATTCGTTGAAACCTTGTTCGCAGCCCAAGCACAATTGGAACGCGAACAGAACGCCCGTCAAACGCGCCAAAAATCCATTGCGCGTCTCGAACAGGGCTATTGGGTGTTCCGTGCGCCCATCGGCTATCGCTATAAACAAACCAAAGGCGGCGGCAAGGTTTTGGTGGTCGATGAGGTTTTAGGGCCCATCGTGAAAGAAGGGTTGGAAGGATACGCCACCGGGCGTTTTGCCTCTCAAACAGAGTTGAAGCGGTTTCTCGAATCCAAACCGGAATATCCAAAAGACCTGCCCAATGGTGAGCTTCGTGCTGAAACGATCAATCGTCTCCTCAACAAGCCGCTTTATGCCGGGCTTCTGGTCTGCGCGATCTGGGGCGTGTCCTTGCGCAAAGCTCAGCACGAGCCGCTAATCAGTGTCGCCATGTATGAGCGTATCCGCGAACGGGTGAAGCAAGGCGTATATGCGCCCTCACGTATAGACACGACAGAGGCGTTTCCTCTGCGCGGCGCTGTCGCCTGTGGATCATGTGGCAACCAACTCACCGCCGGATGGTGCAAGGGTAAATACAAGCATTACCCGTATTACTTCTGCGCTAAAAAAGGCTGCGATCAAAAAGGCAAAACCATCGCCCGTGACAAGATTGAGGGTGAATTTGCCGCGCTGCTCAAAGACATCACGCCTTCCGTCGGTGTCGTCCAAGCCGCCGCCGCCATGTTTAAAGACTATTGGGACTTGCAAGCG
Organism: Pseudomonadota bacterium; assembly: GCA_039183635.1. Taxonomy (GTDB): domain Bacteria; phylum Pseudomonadota; class Alphaproteobacteria; order Caulobacterales; family Parvularculaceae; genus JBCDBL01. The sequence goes on along the minus strand of JBCDBL010000006.1, from coordinate 50,250 downwards.
CAAAACGCTTCCCAAGCTGTTCAAGCCATGAAGCAGGAAGCGGCGAACATCGAGCGGCAGATCAATGAGCTTGTGGACAAGATCGCGGATATCTCCAACCCGCGTGTCATGTCCGCCCTTGAAAAACGTATTGAAGGGCTGGAGCGCCAGCAGCTTGTTTTGCACGAAAAGGCCGCAGAATCCGGTCAGCCGCAATACGCATTCCGAGAATTGTTTGAACTCTCTATGCGCTTCCTCTCAAGCCCAAGCATTCTGTGGGATTCAGGGCGATTTGAGTTGAAGAGATTGGTGCTCAGATTGGCGTTTTCAGGCCATTTGTCCTACCACAAACAAAAGGGCTTTTTGAACACCAAAACTTCCTTGCCTTTCAAGGCGTTAGGCGCTTTTTGCGGGGTGGAAAACAAGATGGTGCCGCGAGAGAGAATTGAACTCTCGGCCTCACCCTTACCAAGGGTGCGCTCTACCACTGAGCTACCGCGGCGATGTAGGCGAGGGACGATCTGAGAACAGAAGTCCTTTGCTAACGATCTGCAAAATCGCTCTTCTAGAGCACGTTCACACTTCTTAGAATAGCAAACGCACTCTAGATTTTTGTTTTGACGCGCATTTTATCACAGTGAGCCGAGAGACGCGGCGAACGGTTCCCGCTTTTTGTGAATGCGCTCTAAAGACACTATTTTTAACAGAAACGCGCTCTAGCAAGGATTGGTGAGGCGTGCAAGGCGTAAGGCGTGTCTTGACCGGCGTCGTCCGGTCCATAGGATGCGGTCGTTCATGACCAAAGATACAAAATCTGACGCATCGAAAAGTGTTGAAACCCCGTCAAAGGCGGCGTCTGAGCGCGAGCTGCGCCTTGCCGACGCCCTGCGTCAAAACTTGAGGCGGCGAAAAGCCGGCGGGGTTAAAACGCCACTGGCGAAAAAGCCTAAAGGCGCGTCTGATTAAGGTGTCCGGGACAATCCCGCTTTTATGTAAGGACTGAAACATAACATGGATCGCATCGCCATTATCGGCGGCCGGCCGCTCTACGGCGCTATTCCCATTAGCGGGGCGAAGAACTCTGCTTTAAAGCTTATGGCGGCGGCGCTTCTCACCGACGAAGCGCTGGAGCTTACGCGTGTGCCGGCGTTGCGCGACACAGTGCAGTTGCGCGAGCTTCTCACCGCCCTCGGGGTCCGGTTTGAAACGCCCAAAGCCCAATCGATGACGCTCAGCGCCAAAACCATCGAAAGCACTGTCGCGCCTTACGAGTTGGTGCGCAAAATGCGCGCGTCTTTCAACGTGTTGGGCCCGCTCCTGGCGCGGGAGGGCAGGGCGAAGGTATCGCTGCCCGGCGGTTGCGCCATCGGCGCAAGGCCCGTCGATCTGCATTTAAAAGCGCTGTCGGCCATGGGCGCCGAGATCGATTTGGAGGACGGGTATGTTGTCGCGTCCGCGCCGCGGGGCCTGACGGGCGCGCGGGTGACGTTTCCGTTCGTGTCCGTTGGCGCAACGGAGCACGCGCTGATGGCGGCCTGTCTCGCCAAAGGGGAGACGGTGCTTGAGAACGCCGCCCTGGAGCCGGAAATCGGCGACCTTGCCGACTGTCTCGTGAAAATGGGCGCCGAGATCGATGGCGTCGGCGGATCGACCTTACGCATTCAGGGCAAGGGCCGGCTTGGCGGCGCACGGCATGATGTCATCGCGGACCGTATTGAGACGGGAACATACCTTATGGCCGTCGGCGCGGCCGGAGGAGAGTTGCGGCTCCAGGGCGCCAGGGCCGATACGCTGCGCGCCGTCGTTGCGGCGCTGACGGGCATGGGCCTTGAGATCGAAGAGGTTGAGGACGGTCTTGTCGCCCGCAAATCCGGTGACCGCTTGTCCCGTGTGGACGTCGTGACGCAACCCTATCCTGGATATCCCACAGATCTTCAGGCGCAGATCATGGCCCTTGCCGCAATGGCGGACGGCGTCTCTAAAATTAAAGAGACGATCTTTGAAAATCGTTTTATGCACGCGCCAGAGTTGGGCCGTATGGGCGCTGATATTTCAATTGACGGCAAAATCGCCACCATCCGCGGCCGACAGCGTTTGAAAGGCGCGGAGGTGATGGCGACGGATCTGCGCGCGTCGGTGTCTCTCGTGCTTGCGGCCCTGGGGGCGGAAGGGCAAAGCATCGTGCATCGGGTATACCACCTCGATCGCGGTTTTGAAAAACTGGAAGATAAATTATCCGCCTGCGGTGCGTTAATCGAACGATTGAAGGACTAAGGACTGTCGCATGAAGCTTGTCGTGACAGATGAAGAGGATTTGAAGGTGATGTCCGCCGGCCTCCAGGATGCGGTCGGCAAAGTGGGGGATTTCGCTTATGACGCCGCCGCCAGGCGTTTCGCCGCCGTCGTGAACCGTTTTCGGTGGGAGGATGGGAACAAGCCGAATATGCGTGTGCGGACAGGGTTTCATTTCGACGACGTTCTGGGCGTCAAGGCCGCCCGCATTCGCCAGGACGACCCTGAGGGAATTGTCTCGCTTTTGTCTGTCGATTTTACCGCCGGCGAGGATGCGGCCGGCGCGGTGACCCTCAATTTTTCCGGCGGCGGGGCGATACGCCTCGACGTGGAGTGTCTCAACGCCCATATTGAAGATATATCGGCCCCTTGGCGCGCACGGCGCCGGCCGCATCACGAAACGGACGGGTGAGAGGACGCCGCCATGGCGCGACGATTAGATATAAGGCAGGCGGGCTTTGAAGACGCCTTTAACGCTCTTATGGGCGCTAAGCGAGAGGTTTCAGAAGACGTCGGCGCCGTTGCGGCCGATATTCTGGCTGATGTAAAGGCGAACGGCGATGCGGCTGTCTTCCGGTATACGGAAAAGTTCGACCGCCTGACGCTTGATGCGAAAAGCGTCCGTATTTCCGAGGTTGAAATCGATGCGGCCGTGAAGGCCTGCCCGCAGGACCAATTGGATGCTCTTCAGTTTGCCGCTGACAGGATTCGCGCATATCATGAAAAGCAACGCCCACTGAATGAAGATTTTATTGATGAGGCCGGGGTGCGTCTTGGCTGGCGCTGGGGGCCTGTATCTGCGGCGGGGCTCTATGTCCCCGGCGGGACGGCGTCTTATCCAAGCTCGGTTTTAATGAACGCTGTCCCGGCGAAAGTCGCGGGCGTAAAGCGCGTTGTTATGACCGCGCCGACCCCGCACGGGGCCGTGAACCCCCTTGTGCTCGCTGCAGCGCGACTTGCCGGCGTTGACGAGGTTTACAAAATCGGCGGCGCCCAGGCGGTGGGCGCGCTGGCCTATGGGACGGCCTGTGTGGCGCCGGTTGATGTGATCGTCGGACCGGGGAACGCTTATGTGGCGGCGGCCAAAGCTCAGGTGTTTGGGACCGTCGGCATCGACATGATCGCGGGGCCTTCTGAAATTCTCGTTGTCGCCGACGCCGACAATCCGCCGGCGTTTATGGCGGCGGATCTGCTGAGCCAGGCGGAGCACGATGTTTCGTCTCAATCCATTCTCATAACAGATGACGGCGCCTACGCCGACGCTGTGGCGGCGGCCGTGGAGACGGAGCTCGCTCTCGCGCCCCGGGCTAAGATCGCCCGCAAAAGCTGGGAGGAGAACGGCGCTATTATCCTTGTGGAAAGCTTCGACCAGGCGCCGGCGTTGATCGACCGCATCGCACCGGAGCATTTGGAGTTGGCCGTCGCCGATCCGCAGGCCCTGTTTGACAAAATCTCCCATGCCGGTTCGGTTTTTCTCGGCCGCATGACGCCGGAGGCGGTGGGGGACTATGTCGCGGGCGCCAACCACGTCTTGCCGACGGCGCGCTCTGCGCGCTTCGCTTCGGGCCTGTCGGTGTTCGATTTTATGAAGCGCACGTCTTTCATTGCTTGCGACGCCGACAGTCTCGCCAGAATCGGACCTGCAGCCTCCGTTCTCGCCGGCGCCGAGGGCCTCGCCGCTCACGCCCGGTCCGTGGACGTGCGTTTGGGCGCAGGGGACAAGCCGGGCGAATAGGGCTATAAGCTCTAAAATCTTTCGCCTTATCGCCGTTCCTGCCCCCCAAGTTTAGGGAACCTTAGGGCGGTCTGATGGAAACTTTCGCCCATGAGCGACACGCGCGACACAGACGGCGGCTCCGAAGCGCGCCCGGAGGACTGCATCGTTAAGATTGAGCTTGACGAGCGCTCCATGGCGCGCGCCAGCGCCGATATCGAACATGAGCGCAAAGTCGCCATTTACGATTTATTGGAGGACAACAGCTTTTCGCCCGTGGGCGCGTCTGGCGGCCCATACGCGCTTTATCTGTCGATCGCCGAGAACCGGCTGGTGTTCGACATTCGCCTTGAGGACGATGCGCCACTGGGGAAAATCATGCTGTCCCTGACGCCGTTTCGCAAAATCATCAAAGACTATTTCCTGTTGTGCGAAAGCTATTATGACGCCATCCGCAACGCTGCGCCGGCCCAGATCGAGACCATCGATATGGCGCGCCGGGGGCTTCATAATGAAGGTTCTGAAATCCTGCGGGAGCGTCTCGACGGAAAGGTCGTGCTGGATTTAAACACGGCGCGTCGCCTTTTTACATTAATCTGCAGCTTGCATATGAAATAGAGGGCCCGATGGGTGCTGACGATAAACATCGCGAAACCAACGACCGCATTGCTTCGGTTCTGTTCGCCTGTAATTTGAACGCTGTGCGCTCCCCCATGGCGGAGGGGCTCGCCAAAGACCTTCTTGGACCCGATGTTCATGTGGAATCGGCCGGCGTTTACGCCGCTGAGCTTGACCCCTTCGCCGAAGAGGCGATGCGCGAGGTCGGCCTTAATATCTCCGCCCACGCTTCGCGCACATTCGCCGAGACCGATCCTGCCGGTTTCGATGTCATCATCGCCTTAACGCCTGAAGCCGCCCGGGAGGCTGAGCGCATCGTTGGCGAAACGGGGCCGCATGTGGAGGCTTGGGATGCGCCCAACCCCTCCGGCGCCCATGGCGGACGGGATCAGATTCTGGAGGCGTATCGCGAAGTGCGCGATTTGTTGAAGCGCAAGATTGCTGCGCGTTTCGGCGAATAGAGCGGATTGCAGGCGGCGCGGATCCCCGGTTCGCCGTCCGCGGTTCCTTTAAAACATAGACCTGAGGCCGTTTGCGTCGCCTTCTTTAGCTCCAGCCGCCTCAAGGGCTTGATTTTTCCCCCGTTAACAACCATGTTTCGCGCCTTCGGACTGCCGATGAGGAGCCGCATGGCTAAAGAAGAACTGTTAGAATTTCCGGGCACCGTGACGGAGCTTTTGCCGAACGCCACATTCCGCGTGAAGCTTGAGAATGATCACGAGATTATCGCCCACACCGCTGGCAAAATGCGTAAAAACCGCATTCGCGTTCTCGCGGGCGACAAAGTGCTGGTGGAAATGACGCCCTACGACCTGACCAAAGGGCGCATTACGTACCGCTTTAAATAAGCCTTGGCCGACGAACGCTCCGCTGCGCCATTGCCCGGAAAGCCTGCCGGTTCGCCCGGGGCTGGACCGCCGTTGCGCCTGGTGCTCGCCAGCGCCTCGCCGCGGCGCCGGGATCTTTTGGCCCAAATCGGCGTTGCACCCGACGATATTGTCGCCGCCGATATCGATGAGACGCCTTTAAAAGGTGAAGCGCCCCGGTCGCTGGCCCTGCGTCTGGCCATGGAAAAAGCCGCTGCGGCCGCCGCAAGTCTTGGAGATGAGCGCGCGTTGATTCTCGCCGCCGACACCGTGGTCGCCTGCGGCCGGCGGATTTTGCCGAAAACCGAGGCCGAGGCGGAGGCGCGCGCTTGCCTGGCGCTGCTGTCTGGCCGCGCCCATCGCGTTTATTCCGGCGTTGCGGTGCGCGGCCCTGGCGCAACGCTGCGCACGCGCTGCGTCATGACCCGTGTCACGTTTAAAAATTTGTCTGCGGAAGAAAAGGACGCCTATTCCGCCAGCGGCGAATGGCGCGGCAAGGCCGGGGGCTACGCCATCCAAGGAAAGGCGGCGGCTTTCGTGCGGGCCTTGTCCGGGTCCTACGCCAATGTCGTGGGGCTGCCCCTGTACGAGACGGCGAATATTCTGCGCGGGGCCGGCTATCCCATAGACGCCGCCATCGCCGGGGTGAGCGAAGGCGGCCCCTCGTGAGGCGCAAGCTTCTGGTGAACGCAGGGCCGGCCTGGACAAGGGCCGCCCTCATCGAGGATGGGCGCTTTGCGGAGATCCGCCTGCTCCCCGCACGAGGGGAAGAAAGTGCATGGCCTTTACGCGTAGGCGATATATATATGGGCCGTATACGCACCGTATCGGAACCTATGGCGGCGGCTTTTGTGGATCTTGGCGCTGGGCCGGACGGGATTGCTCCGCTGCCTGTCGACGGCGGGCGTCTCGCTGAGGGGCAGGCTGTGCTGGTTCAAGCGACAGGGCCTGCCTTTCAAGACAAGGGCCCGCGCCTCAGTTTGACCCCGCATCTGCAAGGCCGGTTTGCTGCGTTGCGCCCCGGGGCGGGGGACGGTTTGCCGAAAGCGGCTTCGGACAGTGAACGCGCCGCCCTTGAGGGGCTGGCCCGCCGGGCCGACGTTCCTCATGGCGCGCGTCTCATCCTTCGCATGCGCGCGGCCGCGGCCGATAGCGACCTCGTTATCGCTGACATCGCTGAACTGGCGGCCCGTTGGGGGGCAATGCAAAACGCCGCGGCGTCGGCGGCGCCGCCTGTTCGACTGACGCCGCCCTGGGACGCCGCCGTTGAAGCCGTCGCCTCGTTTGCGCGCTATAACATGAGCGAGATTGTTTTCGACGACGCCGCCGCGTTTTTGGCGGCCAAAGCGGCCTATAGCGCCTCTGCGCCGGATCTCGTCGAGTGTATGACGCTTTACACGGATCAAAAGCCGTTGTTTCAAACCAATGACGTGGAGGCGGCGTTCGAGGCCGCCTTGTCTCCAAACGTAGACTTGCCGGCGGGCGGGCGGCTTGTGATTTCCGAAACGCCGGCCCTTGTCGCCGTCGACATTGACGCAGGTTCAGGTGTTGCAACGGGCGATAAGGCGAAAACCGCCCTGGCGGTGAATGAGGCCGCCGCCGAACGCATCGCCCGGGAAGTCCGCCTGCGCGCCCTTGGCGGTCAGGTCGCGGTTGATTTTTTGCCTCTGGAGCGACCCGCCGACCAGGCGCGCCTACTTCATGCCCTGGAGACGGCCTTTGTTGCGCAGGGCCTATCCCCCCGCATTGGGCCCATGGCGTCCTTCGGCGTGGTCGCCCTTGCTGTAAAGCGCCTGCGTCTGTCTTTGCTTGAGGAGATGACGGAAGACGGCGCCGATGCGCCGGCGCCGGGACGGCGGTTTTCACTGGAGCGCCGTGTCGCAATCGCCCTTGCCAAGCTGGACGACGCCTTGCGCGCTGCGCCGTCCGCCAAAGTCCGCCTTACGGCGCCGAAGGACGTCGCCGATGCGATAGAGGGCGCGCCCCGTCGCCTCAAGGGCCTTGCCGCGCGTCGCGGCGCCCGATTTGAAATTCATGCCGACAAAACCTTGAAAGGGGAGGCAGCCCATGTCGACATCCGCGCCGTCTGACGGGCCAAAGACAGGATCCAAAACGCCGTCATGCCCTGTCTGCGGGCGCACCGCCAGGGCCGATTACAGGCCTTTTTGCTCCAAACGCTGCGCAGATATAGACCTGAACCGCTGGCTGAAGGGCGGTTACGCTATTCCTGCGGCCCCGGATTCTGAAGCGTAAAAGCCAGGCCTCCCGATATGGACAGCCCGCTTTGATTGCCCTATAAGGCGCGTCTTCGCAGTTTCAGCCATCCTAAGGCCCTTGTCTGCGCGCCCAGGTAGCTCAGTTGGTAGAGCAGCGGACTGAAAATCCGCGTGTCGGTGGTTCGATTCCGCCCCTGGGCACCATATCGTATTTTTTGATAAAATTCCCGTAAGTGCAGAAAGGTAAAGCGATTTTCCGGTTCGATTGGTCCGTGAAGCCATTCTCCCTGCAATAGGCTAACTTGTCCGTAAACGCCATACGCAGCAAAAGGCGCTTATGGTCGTAATTTCCTTTTTTTCTCGAGAATTGAAGGGTTTGTGAGGAAGCCCCATACAGGGCGGAACATTTCGTTAAACGGTTTTTGCCATTCAAGCGCTTCGTCCGATTGCTTTCGTGACGCGACCTTTTTGCATCTCCAGTTTTCCGATCTGACCCTTATAGGCGGAGAGCACGACGAGAACTGGGTTTTCAAGAAACTGCGCCGCCAACCCGTCGATTTAAAGCCTTTCCAGGCCAAGTGTGTACGGTTGGCCGTCCGGAAATGCGAAAAAACAAAACTTAAAGCGTCTGCCTGATTTCGATTGAAGAAGAGACGCTTTAATGCTCGATATTGGCAAGCAGCGTGTCGAGACCAGTGCGCCGCAGAAGATCAAGTGCTTGTTCGCCGCTAAAACGTTTCGCTGTCACACAAAAATCATCGCTTTTTACAGAGAATATGAAGTCTGTGGCTCAGTTATAAGGGGGAAGGACAACACCTCATGCATTGCGTGGGGACCGCGGCAGGTTTTACCGGTAGGCAGGGGTCACCAAGGTCGTCTATTTCGTCATTTGTTAAATTCAGCTTAGTGAGCTAAGGCCGTTACAATCCCTTTCTAGCACTGTTTTGCAGCGGTTTATTCGCCTGTGAAGACGGGCGGTCGTTTTTGCAGAAACGCCGCTATCCCTTCGTTCAAGTCACGTGTCGTCAGTGTCAGCAAGAACTGATCATGTTCTGTATGCATTTGAGCGTTTACGCCGGTTGACGTAAGAGCGTTGATTGTCTCCTTCGTCATTTGCACGGATACGGGCGGTAACTTAGAAACCTTGTCCGCCCACTGTCTTGCGACGTTGACGGCTTGTCCATCTGCAACGCAATATTCGGCAATGCCGAGATTCACGGCTTCTGGCGCATGTAAAGCTTCACCAAAAATGACCAGTCGTTTTGCTTGGGCCGGTCCGGCAAGCGCCACCAATCGAGGCAGGGCGCCCCAGCCCATGCTCATGCCATACGCCACCTCTGGTAAACGAACGTATGATGAATTCGCCATCACTCGAAAATCACAGGCGAGGGAAAGTGCGAAGCCGCCTCCGATGCAATGGCCTTCTATTGCGGCGAACGTTATTTGTTCCAATTTTTCAAGCGTGTCGCAAATAGTGGCGCCAAGTTTGGCGACTCGCCTTCTCTGCAAAAGCGTTTTGTCCGTATAAGCGCCTGCATCTGCGAGGTCGACGCCTGTAGAGAAGACGCCGTCTTTTCCGCTGATGATCAGACTGTGTATATCGTCGCGCCCGTGAAAACGTGTAAAAACCGAACCGAGTTCATTGAGAACGGCCACGGACAAACTGTTCTTAGGCGATGGCCGTGTAAGGATAATATCGGCAATCCCGTTGGCTTCATGGACTTCTATATACTTCAATTCATGTGTCATGGGGCGGAACCTCGGGTGTTGCAACCTATTTGGGCGTCAATCTTACAGATGACTGCACAAAAAAGTCCAAAATTTAACATGAGTTCAATATTGTACAATAGTGTACAATGTCGTAGTGTCATGTAACACCCTTTAAGAACAGGGCTGAACGACAGGTTTTGTAAGGCGAGCATCATTATGTCTCAACCGCGTCACCACTCTGCGGTCTACCCAGGGACTATAAACGCTGTGATTGGCGACCACTTGTCTCATAGAGGACGCAAAATTGCGTTCGTTGAAGGCCGCAGGACCTTCACATACCAGCAGGCCATTGACCGTATCGATGAAATTGCAAAAGCCCTTATTTCTACGGGTATAAAAAAAGGGGATCGGATTGGCGTTTTAGCGCCGCCAGGAATTGCATTTTTTGAGATATATGTGGCGGCGACCTCGATTGGCGCCGTTTGGTTCGGATTGAACCCTAAATACACTGAAAAAGAATATGGTCGTATACTCAATGATGCTGACCCAACGGTTCTCTTTGTACACTCACCATTTGAGGGGCGCGATTACGCAGCGGAAATGACGCGCCTCGCGCCAAAAAATTGCGAAGTCGTGGCGATGACGTCTCTGGCGGATGGCGCCGAGGCGCCTGCGGACTTTTTAAGCGCGGCCAAAACCGTATCCGATGCGCAGCTTGGAGACAGCCGTAATGTGGTTGCGCCGGACGATCCAGCGGCAATTGTCTACACGTCGGGTTCCACAGGGCAACCGAAAGGCGCTGTATTATCGCATCGTGCAGTGTGCTGGTCTGCTTGCGCCAATGCTGAGTGGATAGGCGATGCGTTGCAATGCACGCTTATGTACGCCCCGATCAATCATGTCGGCGGTCTAAACGTCATTTCACTGATGACATTTGTCTATGGCGGAAAAATTGTCTTCCATGATCGAATCGATCTTCCGGTCGTTATGGCGCTGGCCTTTGAACATAAGGCGTCAATCGCGACCTTGATGGCGACGATCTTGGATATGTTGTCAAAAATTCCTAATGCGTCGCCGAAAGTTCTGGATGTGTACAAGTTGGTGATGTTAGGGGGCGGCGCGACGCCTGAAACAATTCTTGAACGTTTTCAGGAAACGGCGGCGCGTCTGGTTACGATTTACGGTCAGACTGAAACGTGCGGCCTTGTAACGCACACCCCTGAAGGCGCCTCGATCGAGGTGACGGCCGGTCGTATTGGAGAGCCGATTGCAGGTGTCAGCGTTCGCGTCGCCGATGCATCCGGCGCTCCATTGCCCCCCGGCGAGGTTGGTGAAATCCAGGTGTCGGGCCCTGTGTGCATGTCAGAATACTTCAACAATCCCGAGGCGACGAACGAGGCTTTCACGCCTGACGGGTATTTCCGGACAGGCGATCTTGGTGCGCTGCAGGAGGATGGGCTGATCGCCTTCGCGGGGCGGTCGAAGGAGATGTTTAAGTCAGGCGGCTACAATGTCTTTCCTCTTGAGATTGAGCAGGCTCTTATTCAGTATAAAGATATATTTGCTGCAGTTGTGGTTGCTAAACCGGACCCCACGTTTCAGGAGGTTGGACACGCTTATCTGGATGTTTCAGATGGAAAGCAGGTGGATATTGACCGGTTGACCGCTTTCTTGCGGGAGCAGCTCGCCAACTATAAAATCCCCAAATCCTTTGAGATCGTTGACGAATTCCCCATGCTGCCCAACGGTAAAGTCGATCGCACCGCTCTTAAAAAGCGCGCCGTTGCGGTATAAGGGATAAGGTTCTGGCGTCTATCGTTGATTTATAACGGTTTAAAGTATGTATGCGTCTATACTGGCGGATAGGATAAATGGAAAAAGACGGCTATCCGACAGTGTCGGTTTATTACTCTAAGGAGCTTTATCGCCAATGATGATTTCCAAGCGCAAATTCATCGCCCTGAGTTCTGCTAGCGTTTTGGCCGCCGCGTGTGAAGGCTCGGAGGAGAGGGCGGCGCAGACGAACAGACCCTCTGTTCCCAGCGGCCTGCCGGACGGGATGGACGGTGTTGGAACCGCAAACGCTATCCGGTCGGGCGAGATAAGCGCCGTTGAGGTCATTGATCAGGCGATTAAACGAGCGGAGGCTGTCGGGCCGGAGCTTAACGCCATTGTGTCATCTTATTTTGATGAAGCGCGGGAAGCTGCGCGGCAGGGGGGCTTTGCCAAAGGTCCGTTTGCGGGTGTCCCAACATTCATAAAGGATTTATCCGACTGGAAAGGGCATGTAACCCGCAAAGGCAGTGTTGGATATGCGTCTGCAACACCCGAGGCAAAGGATGACCGACTGCCTGCGGCTTGGCGGTCGGCCGGCGTTATCAGTCTTGGTAAATCTTCAAGCCCAGAGTTTGGGCTGTTGCCTTCAGGGCAGCCCCTCTCTTCCGGGGCAACACGGAACCCGTGGGATTTATCTAGGGACGCGGGAGGTTCCTCAAGTGGGTCTGCGGCCCTTGTTGCAGCGCGGGTCGTACCTTTCGCCCATGGTAGTGACGGTGGCGGATCAATTCGTGCGCCCGCAGCCACGTGCGGTGTTTTTGGATTCAAACCCTCGCGTGAGCGTCTGCCGATAAGACCAGGGGCGCCACGAGATTTCAGTATCGTCGTGGAGCATGCGGAAACGATCACAGTTCGAGACTCAATAGCCCTATTTCAAATTGCGGAAGGTGATTTCCCGCTTGGTCGATTGGGTGACTTAACGCCGCTCAACCGCCCGATCCGTATCGGGTTGATGACCGACGCGCCTTTGGGAACGCCTGTCGATCCTGATGTGGTTGCGGAAGTTGAGAAAACAGCCAAGCTTTGCGAGGAGCTTGGGCACACGGTTGAACCCTTCCGTTATGCTCTCGATTATGAACGGTTTGCAGATGACTTCACCCTTTTGTGGGCGGCTGGCGCGACGAGGAGCGTGGAAGCCGCCAGTCAGTTTGCAGGCAAACAGCCGAGTACGAATATTCTTGAGCCCTGGACCCTTCGTCTCACGCAGCATTACGCCGAGAATCAAGCTGACTTTCCTCCCGCTTTTGAAAGGCTGCAAAACTTTCAAGAGGCGTATGAGTCGGAGTTTGATGAGTTTGATTTAATCCTGTCGCCTGTGCTCGCATCACCTGCCAAAACAATCGGGGAGCTGGCGCCGACAATTGACTTCGACACGCTCTACGAACGTGTTCGAAATTACGTCGCTTTTACTACGCCTCAGAACGCAGCTGGCGCAGCAAGCATGTCCGTTCCGCTGGGGGTTTCAGCCGCAGGCTTGCCGATCGGTTCGATGTTCTCAGGAAAATATGGCGATGACGCACTTTTATTTGCTCTGGCCTTACAATTAGAGGCGGCCAAAAATTGGCACAATACAGTGCCGCCAATAAATGCCCTTGATGTCTAATGGCTTCCTTGTTCGGATAGTGGATGGGGGCATTGGGCTTATTGCGAATGAGGCCGCTAAGATAAAATCTTACTGACAATCACTTTTGAACGTAATTGTACTGCGTGAGCTATGCTTTTGTTAGGCTCGGGATGTTTCTTGCGCTCATCGTACAGCACGGCTCTATTCATGTGCGCGATGCTATGGGCGCATTCACTAATTGACAGATCCTCCTCTTTTTTCCTCTCTCTCGGTAATTCTTCCGCTCATCAATAAAGCGACTTCGTTTGCGGTTGCTCAGCTATTCAAATGCTTAATGCATACTGATTATCAAGTGCAATTTATGCTTAAACAACGAAGTATATGAAAAAAAAGAATTTTTATTCTCCACATAAGTTTTGGCGAATTGAAGCCGCGTCGTGTGTGACATAAAATCAACAAAACTTATCAATAATTCATTTATGTATTTTTTTATACAAAAAGTATGGTAGGCTTTTTAAAGCCAGTATGCGGAAAGCAGCTGTCAGCCTTGGCGAGGCAATAGCAAAACAAGTTGTCGGGCTTTGTCTATTTGCTGGGTAAAAAAATCAATCAGGGGAGTTGAAATGAAGAAAATTTTACTTTGTAGCGCTGCATTGTCTGTATTGTCGGGCCCTGTAAATGCGCAAATAAGCGAAGATCGTAAGTTTGAAGAAGAAATTATAGTCTCGGCGACGCGTATTGAGCGGCCGGTCGGCGCTCTTTCGCAGTCAGTTACGGTTTTGAACGAAGAGTTTCTGGAACAAGCTTTTTCAATTTCAAATGACTTCAGCAAGGTGCTTTTTTCAAACGTACCGGGCGTAAACATTACGACGGAATCGCAAAGCGACCAGGGCTTCCAGATACGGGGCCGACAAGGACTATTATTGATTGATGGTGTGCCGCAGCAACAGTCTTTACTGTCTGCTCAAGACTTCCAGTTGGGCAATATATCCCCCGATCAAATTAGCCGCGTTGAGGTCATTCGCGGATCGAACGCGATTTATGGATTCGGTGGCGTTGGCGGTATCGTTAACATCATTACGAAAGGACCGGGCGAAGGACCCCTGAAATTTGATGCAACGGTCGGTATTGAGAGTTCTTTGGTTGAGCTTTCCGGCAGCGGTATTTCCCAGGATGCTTCTTTATTTGGGTCAGGATCTGTCGGTAATTTTCAATATCGCATTGGCGGCGGTTTCCGTTTTACAAATGACGACTTTGATGCGGATGGCGACGTTGTGCCGGATCGTCCGTTCTCTCAAGGGCGCGACACCAATGAGAACTCGTACAATTTCCTAACCGATTTTCGCTACAATATCGATGATCAGCAGCGGATCGACCTAGACTTTACATATGTCGAGAAAGCGAAACAGGAATACCGATTGCCAATCGGCGGCGTCTTTCCTGTTGCAGGTGAGGGAGGGCAGAAGCCAACCGGCGTTATCTTCACCGGCGGAGATGCCGGTTGGGGGGACGGGTCCCATACGTTTACTGACTTCAGCACCTTCCCCGGTACCGAACAAGACGTTGTATGCGACGCCGATGGCGACGGTAATCTTGATGATTGTGCTGTAGACGGTGTGCGTGACCGTCAACAGCAAGCACTTAATTTTAGTCTGGGCTATGGGCATGATGAGGTGTTGGGGAGCTCTGTGCGCATTCTCGGTTTCCTATCTGACACGGAGCGTTATCTGCCGGCAACGACCGCGGCTTCAAATGTATTTACCGAAGTTGAGAACCGTGGCGTGCGGATTGACATAGAATCCCCCCTAGACTTTATAGTGTCTGATGCAAGTGTGTTGTGGGGGTTTGATTATAATAATCAGCTCTTTACACAGACATTTGCCAATCCGCTTATCAACTTTTCGCCATTTGACAGCACATCTCTTAATTCGCCAATTGTGGACATCGATCAAAAGTCCTACGCAGGGTTTGCGCAGTTCGAGTTTCCATTGACGGATATTATAACCTTGCGTGCAGGCGTTCGGCATGAATCGGCGACCCTCTCACAAGATACGATCACACGTCAGCTTTGTGCGTCGCTTTTGAGACCATGTCCACAATCTTCTTTGTTTACAAGGGTCGTGACCGGCGGCGAGGTTGATTTTAATGAGACCGTATACAATGCCGGTGCGGTGTTTGATTTAACCAATGAAGTGCAGTTCTTTCTAAACTTCTCACAAGGTTTCAATGTTCAAGAACTTGGACGTGTCATAAGGTCTTTATCAGGAGGGATTGATCCAAGCGGCCCCACTGTTCAAACAACGTCTCTTGAGGAGTTAGATGCTAAGGCGCAAGTTGTCGACAACTACGAGATCGGTATTCGCTACTCGAGCGATCGTTTGAAAGCAACGTTGGCGGCTTTCTATAACGAATCCGATCTTGGATCTCGGTTGACGACAGTTAACCTGTTAACCGGTGAGACTGATTCTGTTCAGCGACCTGAAGAGTATTGGGGAGTTGAAGCGACATTGGATGCAATCCTTACGGATACTGTTGTTGCGGGCGGTAACTTTACCTGGCAACGCGGGCAGGTGGACCCTGATAATACCGGGGAATATATAGACTTCGCTGCCGACGTTGTGTCGCCGCCAAAACTTACAGCCTACATTGAATATGAACCTACATCTTGGTTCCGCGGAAGATTTTCTGCGACGAACATATTTGATTACGATAAGGCGGAGGTGAACAACACCGCAGTAGAGGGCTTCTTCGTTGCTGACCTTTTCGCAACATTTGACCTTGAGGAAGCCGGTCAGATAGATGTTGGCATAGAAAATCTATTCAATGAGCTGTATTTCCCCGTTGACTCTCAAGCCGGCGCTTTCAACCGCTTTTCTGAATCTGGATATATTCCAGCACAGGGCGCGACAGTGCGCTTTGTTTGGCGGCAGTCATTCGGTGGTGGCGCGAACTAGCCCTGGCGTGCATCGCTCGCGCGATGCACGCCCTACCTGATACTGTAAAAAATGCAACTATGGGCGGCGTCTACTATGGCGCCGCCTTTTGCTTCGGCGACGATCAAACGTTTTAAAACGTATACTGTCATGAATAATGGTGTGGAAGCTTATTGCCGTTGCACTGCTCTAAACAATTGTCTGAAGCGAGTTCGCGGGTCTGTTCTAATTGAATGTCACAGTGATGGTAATCCAAAGCACGTATTTGTATTACAGCTGTTGTTTTTATATATGCGAGGCGATTTATTGGTTGCAATGTCAATACAACTGGCGGTGGGCTCACAGTATCCCACACCAAATGCGCAAGAAGGGCGTTAACCCGGGTGCTAATCTGGTTTGGTGTGGGCCTTTCGGAGCGCTTTAAACGTCCAGCTGGTAAATCCGGCGCGCGTTGTCAGCACTGATCGCCATGGCGATTTCCTCTGCATCTTGCACTGTACACGCACCGTCTTTCACCCATGCATCAAGTCTGTGGGCCAGCGTTTGCCGGAAAAGCAAGGCGCCAAGATAGTGAAATTCCGGTAACCCAAATGCGTCTGAACTGAACATATGTTTCGAGAAGGGGGCGAGCTCTAGGGCTTCATCCATTTGTCGTTGCGCCGAAGCGCCAGTGAAATGTAGGATAACGCCTACATCGTAATAAGTATTTTGAAAAATTTCAGACAACCAGGCGGCTTCACGCACAAAGGGATAGTTGTGTAAAAGGGTGATCGGGATCTCCCACTCTTCCATATCCCGTAAAAAATCGGTGAAATGCGTTGGATCGCATGCGTGCATATAAACGTCGGGATCGCCAATGCCGACATGAAGCTGTATGGGAAGTCGTCTTGGGCGCGCTAAATCAGCCCCTGCCCAAAGGCCGTATCGCACAAGAATTGGATCTTCAACACGGAAGCTCTCACCGTCAGGCGTCCGAGCGCGCCATTCGTCGAATGCTGCATCCACATCGGACTGGGGCGGTCGTGTTTGGTCAATGGCGAATGTACATCGATATGCTACGACGCTTTTTAGACCAACCGCAGTTTTACATCGTTCGGACAAAAGCGATTCAAACTTTTGGCGAAAATCGGTTGCGCTTGATGCTTGACCGGCGGCTGTCTCCATCACCGCTTCGATACGCACGACTTCGAAAGAAGGAACGCCGGACAAAGACTCCATCTCCTCCGGAGACAGCAGATCGTCCGTGCAATGTCCGGTATCAACCAAAAACGCCGTAACACCTGCAGCTTTCAGGAACCGCCGGTTAATTTCTTCTGGGCCGATTTCGCGACGTTTGTCCAAATATGCGTCCATAGGCGCCAGCGGGTCCAGGTCCAGAACCGGTGCGCAATGCTTGCGCATGACCAGACCGAGAGGTTTTAGGAACGGGTCGGTTCCCTCTGGCGCGGGACGGAAGCTTTCGCTCATCAGTCGCGCAAAGTCGTCATTTTGAAGAGACCTTTTGACAGCGCCATGGCAGTGGTGATCGATCAATGGAAAATTATCATAGGTCATGCATTCGCCTTTCTAGCAACAGTGGAAGCGCGCCGGGTGTGTCCACGTTTTGTATCTTTTAAAATTTCACGAGCGGCGTTGTGGCCAGGCGCGCCTGTTACTCCGCCTCCAGGATGCGTGCCTGATCCGCACATATACAAACCGGCCAGAGGGCCGCGGTAATCTGCATACCCGAGGGCGGGGCGCGCACTGTAGATTTGATTTAGCGTTAACGCGCCGTGGAAAATATCGCCATCCACTAAGCCTAGCTTGCTTTCCAAATCTTCGGGCGACAATACCATCCTTCCCAGGACGGCGTCTTTAAAGTTTGGCGCATACTCAGTCACTGTATCAATGATGAGATCAGCGACATGTTCGCGATGGTCGGCCCAGCGATCGCCATTAGGCAGGTGCGGCGCGAACTGCTGGCAGAATAAGCTGGCTACATGTTGTCCTTGCGGGGCCAATGTATCGTCAATGACACTGGGAATGTGCATTTCAATTGCCGGTTTCGACGCCCAACCCGAAAGACGCGCCTCATGATATGCCGTGTCAATATAATTCAGGGAAGGTGCGATAATGATGCTGGACGCATGGTGCTCCCCCGGTTCGCGACCGGGCAGGCAGGTAAAGTCCGGCAACTCCGACAAAGCGACGTTCATCCGGAAAGTTCCCGAACCGCAACGCCAGCCCTGCATCCGTCTTAGAAAATCGTCTTGAAGGTCTTTTGCATCAATAAGCTTCGTATAGAGTAGTTTTGGATTGAGGTTTGATACAACAATATCACTCTTGATTTCCTCTCCCCCTTCCAGCCTGACGCCCACAGCATGACCGTCTTCAGTCAAAACCTTTGCGACCGGTGCGTCGAGCATCACGTCAACGCCGACTTCTTCGCAGGCTTTCGCCATTGCCTGGGTGATGGACCCCATGCCGCCGACTGCATGGCCCCATGCGCCTTTTACACCGTTCACTTCGCCAAAAACATGGTGCAGAAGAACGTATGCGGACCCAGGGGTGTAGGGGCTGGCGTAGTTCCCGATGATGGCGTCAAAACCGAGAAGGCCTTTGAGGGGCGCGCCCTCGAACCAGCTATCGAGCAGATCGCCCGCACTTTTTGTAAATAGATCGTAAATATCCTGCTGGGTGGTGTCGCCGGTTTTACGCGCTTCATTTGCAGCGACCGCCATGGCTAACAGGTCACGCCAGCCGCCGCCAAAGTTTGGCGGTGTCTTCAGCAGCATAGTGCGCAAAAAATCGCAAACTCGTTCCAGTCGCTCATGAAATTGTGCATAAGCCTCTGCATCCTTAGCGGAAAACTTGGCGATTTCGTTATGGGTGCGCTCTGCATTTCGATCAATAATAAGATAATTCTTACTATCGAGCGGCTGAAAATAAGGAAGTGGTCGGATCTTGAGTTCAAGCCCGTGACGCGCCAGGTTCATATCGGCGATCACTTTAGGGTTGAGGAGGCTAACCGAGTAACTGGCGACAGAGTTTCGAAACCCGGGGTGAAATTCTTCTGTAATCGCAGCGCCGCCGACGATATTGCGCCGTTCGATCACTTTGACGCGCAGGCCTCCGCTGGCAAGATAATATCCACATGTTAATCCGTTATGGCCGCCTCCAATAATAACGGCGTCATAGTGGTTGGTTCCCGGCATTGTCAGTCCATTCTTTGGGGTGAGTGTCGTTGTGAGTCCAGGGGAACTGTTTTCATATACTTGCGTTCGTCCTGGGTATCGTGGTCGAAATTACAATATGCGCCAGTCTGCTGGATTCTCAGTATATCGCCAACTTTAATGTCAACAGGCAGGCTATACGGATAATCATGCAGAATTACCTCGTCTCCCCGATGGTTACAGCCGGTAAGAACGTAATTCTTTTTTTCCTCGGTATGTGAATAAGGGGCGTCGATAGGGTAGTGTATGCCGTAGTCCAACATTTGGTAAAAAACTGCTTGGGACACATTATCAGGTAGGCGGATAAGTGCTGGATCGCCATCAATAACCTTTTCCACCGGCGACCAAACGGAGCCTGCGGGTCCGGTGAGCGCTCGACCTGGCTCGATCTCGATAATCGGGCCGTGGTTTGGGTCAATGTCTCCGAAGTGTCGCCATAAAGCCCCTTTAATGGCCGTGGCCACCATGTGCGGTGGAGGAGCGGCGGTGCGGTAGCTTATGGGCAAGGCGCCGCCGAGGTTGATTATTGGGCGGTGCTCAATGTGAGCACGAACTTCATCAAGCGTTCGTTTTATGTGCGCAATGGCGAATTCCCAAACCCCAAGATCGAGTTGCTGTGTGCCAAGGTGCGTATTGACGCCTTTGAACCTGAGGCCCTTTGCGCGTGCGTTGGCGGCGATCTCGACGATCTCCTCGGCGCATGCGCCGAGGGTTTGCCAGAGTTTATAAGGTTTAGAGGCGAACGGATAACGTATCCGACATAGAATCTCAGCTTCAGGAACAATAGGCGCTATCGCGTTGAGGTAAGCCAGAGAACCAACGGAAAACCGGCGCACGCCGGCTGCATAGGCGCGAGCCACATCGTCGATAGGGGCGTCCAGGCGATCATAGTAAATAATTGAAGGATCGCCACCCGCTTTAAAGCAAAGATCAGCAGTGTGGGCGGAGTAAACGTCAAACCCGCACCCAAGATCGGCAAGCGTGGCGAGAACCGCCGGATTCGCATTCGCCTTGGCGGCGAAATAAACGCGTGCGAACGGGCAAAGCGCTGAATGAGTCGCAAATTGACGTCGCACTGTGTTCAGGTCGATTTCAAAACGCGGCGTATTCTCTGCAAAGTCTGTAGCTCGTGGCGTCAAGCGACTTTTTCCTTCCTGTGAGATACGAATTTAAGCGTTTCAGGCGCAATTTCAAAATGTACTAAAAAGTACCATATCTATTTTATTGTTGAAAAGTGAAAAAAATAGTTCAAAATGAATTTTCCAATTTGGGTGAATGCGGTTTATTTCGCATCAGTGCGGGGCGAGGGTTAACAGCGGCGCCGCTTAACTTGCTGTGTTTGGTATAAAGTGAGATCGTTAAAAACATGGCTATTCGAAGAGGTCAAAAACAGAGTTTATCGGATTACAACATAGCGGGGCACGACCTAGATGCGTTTTGCAGTTGATACGGGTGGAACCTTCACAGATCTTGTCGTAGAAGATGATGAAGGCCGCGCGTTTATGTTCAAGGCGCCGACAACGCCGGATGACCCTATCAATGGTGTTGTCGACAGTCTGAACGTGGCGGCTGAGGCGTTCGGGGAGCCGCTTGAGGCGTTGCTTGGCCGAGGCGATTTATTCATCCATGGAACGACCCGCTCAATCAACGCCGTTATCACCGGAACGACTGCAAAAACGGCGTTTTTAACAACGCAAGGGCATCCGGATATTTTACTTCTTCGCGAGGGCGGGCGGGAGAATGTTTTCGATTATGATGCGCCGTATCCGGATCCTTATATCCCACGCGCGCTTACGCGCGAGATCCCGGGGCGCATTGATCGAAACGGCGCTATCGTAACGCCCTTCGACGAAGATGCGGCGCGCAAGGCGGTGTCGGAGTTGGTCGATAGAGGCGTTGAAGCGTTCGGCGTTTGCTTTTTATGGTCGATTGTCAATCCAGACCATGAGCTAGCCATGGCGCGGGTGCTGGATGATGCGGCGCCGGGACTGCCCTATAGTCTTTCCCACAAAGTCAGCCCTACGATCCGCGAATATCGCAGGGCCAGTGCGACAGTCATCGATGCGTCCTTAAAGCCTCTGATGGCGGGTTATATGAACAATCTTGAAGGGCGTTTGCGATCGGCCGGCTTTCCCGGCCGGGTGCTCATCGTCACGTCTCAAGGCGGGGTAAAGGATTGCCGCGACATCGCCGAAGCGCCTGTACATTCGTTGAATTCCGGTCCCTCAATGGCGCCTGTTGCGGGTAAGATTTACGCCGCGCTGGAGGGCGATTGGCGTACTGCTATTGTCGCAGATACGGGCGGCACCACGTATGACGTCAGCGTTGTCCGTGATGGTCAAATCCCAACCACGCAGGAAACCTGGATTGGAAAACCGTATCTTGGCGTCATGACGGGATTTCCTTCCGTAGACGTAAAAAGCGTCGGCGCTGGGGGCGGTTCAATCGCCAGCGTTGACGAGGGGGGATTGCTACGGGTCGGGCCGGAGAGCGCCGGCGCTGATCCCGGGCCGGTGTGTTACGGGCGCGGTGGAACGTATCCGACGGTGACGGATGCTTGCGTCGTGATGAATATATTAGATCCGGACTATTTTTTGGGGGGGCGGTACGCGCTCGATGCTGGGGCTGCGCGGCGTGCTATTGATTTGCATGTCGCGCAGCCCCTTGGTCTTGATGTCGATGCGGCGGCGGCGGCGATCGTAGACTTGGCGACCCAAAACATGGTCAGCGCAATTGAGGATTTGACGGTGCGGCAGGGCATCGACCCGCGCAGTGCGGTGTTGATTGGCGGCGGCGGTGCGGCGGGCTTGAATTCCGCTTTGATTGCAAAACGGTTGAATTGCCGTGAGTTGATCGTGCCGGAATGCGGCGCAGCCCTGAGCGCCGCGGGCGCCTTGATGTCCGACTTGACTGGTCGGTGCAGTCGAATTTTATTTCAGTCTACAGACCGATTTGATGAAAGAGCCGCCAATGCGGTTTTGGAAGTGCTGAGGGCGGAATCTGAAGCGTTTGCGCAAGACGCCGGTAAAGCGGCGCTCGGGCATGAAATCGTGTTGTCGGTGGAGGCGCGATACGCGAACCAGGCGTGGGAAATCCCGGTCGTTTTGCCGTTCGATAAGTTTTCCGGCGCAGATGATCTGGAAGAGTTCAAGGCTGCATTCCATAAAGCCCATGAAACCTTTTTCTCCTTCAGCGACGAGGAGTCCTCCATTGAAATCATCTCCTGGCGTGCTGCGGTGCGTTGTAAGTTGAGGGAGGCGCCTATCCGGTTGTCCTCCATTGGCGTTGAGAGCGATGAGGGTCCCGCGTCGCGGTCCGTGTATTTTGCCGGTGCGGGGCGGCTTGAGACGCCTATACTGCGCCTTGACCGCATGTCGCATGAGCCTGTGCAGGGACCGGCGGTGGTGGAAACGCCGTTTACGACCATTGTGGTGGACCCTGGCGCCAGCGTCCGCAAGACAGACGGCGATAGCATCATTATCACTCGGTCAGATGAAGCATCCGAGGGTGCACGCTACAGAGACGATATTGACGGTGTACAGATGGCGATTCTCGCCAACCGGATGGACAGTGTCGTAAAGAAAATGGCGAATGCGCTTATGCGCACGGCTCGGTCCGGCGTCATCAATCTTGCAAAGGATTTTAGTTGCGCCATCGTCACGGCCGACCATCAGCTCTTGACGAGCGCTGACAGCCTTCCGATCCATGTGTTGCGCGGCCCGGACATGATGGCGGAACATACCGCGCGCTATCATGACTTCGTGCGGGGGGACGCCTTCCTCAACAATTCACCTTATCATGGCGGCGGTCATGCGGCTGACCACACAATCCTCGTCCCGGTGGTCGACGCCGATGGAAAACATCGCTTCACAGTTGTTGTAAAGGCCCACCAAGCCGATATAGGAAACTCGCAACCAACCACATATATGGGGGCGGTGAAAGATGTCTATGAGGAAGGGGCGCTGATTTTTCCCGGCGTGAAGGTGCAAAGCGATTATAAGGACAGAGAAGACATTGTCCGCATGTGTGAGATGCGCATACGCGTGCCGCAACAATGGCGTGGCGATTATATCGCAATGATCGGCGCAGCCCGTCTTGGCGAAAAGGCCATGGAGGCCATCGGCGAGGAGATCGGCTGGGATAGACTTGATGCGTTTGTAGACAGATGGTTTGGTTACAGTGAAGAACGCATGGCCGCCGCTATTAAAATGATGCCGGCCGGTGCAGTGAAAACTCAAAGTATTCACGATCCGTTTCCCGGTGCGCCTGCGGACGGCGTGCCTGTGAAGGTCGCATTACGGATTGATCCGGACGAGGCGCAAATCGAAATAGATTTGCGCGATAACCTCGACAATTTGCCATTTGGTTTAAATACGACGGAATCGACTGCTGAAAGCGCGTGTCTTATCGGCGTATTTAACAGCTTGCCGCCAACGCCCCGTAATGCGGGCAGTTTCAGACGGGTGGATATCAAGTTACGCGAAGGGTGCGTTGTTGGAATTCCAAAGCATCCCTATAGTTGCTCCATTGCGACAGCGGGACTTGCGGACCATGTGGCGAACGCCATCGCGGCCGGTTTTGCCGAAATCGGAGACGGCTATGGCATGGCGGAGGTGGGGCGTTGCAGCCCGCCGTCTCTCGCGGTCATTTCCGGCGCCGATCCGATTACTGGCGCGCCGTACATCAACCAAATCTTTTTCGCCTCCACAGGCGGCGCCGGCGCCTCTCACCAGGATGCGTGGCTCACCACTATCCATGTGGGCAATGCCGGGGTGTGTGCGATGGACTCCGTCGAACTTGATGAGTTGAACTTCCCGCTTATGTGTCACGAGCGCCGGTTGGCGATCGACACCGCGGGACCTGGGCGGTTTCGCGGCGCCCCGGGGTTTTGGGTGAATTACGGACCAACGAATACGCCCATGGACTGCAGTTACAACAGTGACGGTAGCGTTTACCCCGCCAAAGGCGTGCGCGGCGGTGGGAACGGCGCCAAAGCGGCGCAATTTGTTATTAATAGTGAGGGGGTGTGCGAACCGGCGCCGATCGCTGGCACGGTGACGCTTGTCGCTGGCGAAATCTCCCGATCTTTATGCGCTGCCGGCGGTGGGTACGGTCCTGCCTATGAACGCCCGGTTGAGGCTGTCTTGAAAGACTATGAGGAAGGTTGGGTAAGCGCGGCGCACGCCGATGCGGCTTATGGCGTCATTATATCCAATGATGGACAAGTAGATATGGAAAAAACACGTGTGCGCCGCCAGCGTATGGCCGTTGCAGAAGCTCATACGTAAACTGAGGGATTAGAATGACGAAATTACAAGGCAAGGTGGCTTTGGTAACGGGCGGATCTGACGGTATTGGGCGCTGTGTCTGTCAAACGTTGGCGCGTGAAGGCGCTCATGTGGCCGTGGTTGCAAGCCGTGACATCGATAAAGCGCAGAGCGTTGTGGACGATATTGCGCAAAATGGCGGCAATGCCCGCGCCTATGCCGCGAACATTGCAGATGTCAGCGCTGTGCGGGGGTTGGTTGAGGCCGTTGCTAAAGATTTAGGGGGGATCGACATCGTTGTCTGCGCCGCCGGTGTCTTGGGTGCGACGCCAGTGGGCGCCACAGAAGAGGCGGAATATGACCGGATTATGGATGTCAACGTAAAGGGGGCGTACTTCACGGTGGACGCCGCTGCGACGCATCTGAAGGCCGCCGCGGGCAAGGTGGTTTTGTTTTCCTCGAGCGCCGCCTGGCTTGGTTCGTCTCCGAACCATGTGTATGGCATGTCGAAAGCGGCGCTTCTCTACCTCGTTAAATCCTTCACGGCGGAGCTTGGGCCGCACAATGTGAACGTGAACGCCATCGCACCCGGCATGACGGCGACGGCGATGAACGAAACCTACCGCACGTCAGAGCAGACAAAATCCGTGCGCGACTATGAGTGGGAGCATACGCCTTCCTCGCGCCCCTGGTCAGAACCTCAGGATATCGCCAATGGCGTCTTGTTTCTTGTCTCCGATGAAAGCCGAGCGATGCAAGGCACGCATCTTTTAATGGATGAAGGGCGCATTTGTAATTTTTGGCCGGTGCGCGGGGCGATGGTCGAAGACATAGAGCTATGAAGCTTCTCGAAATTTTGAGCGATTCCCCCTCGGCAAGGCCGAGCGCGACGCCATTTTGTCATTGAAACACATATTAGATTTGGAGTGAAAGATGCGTAGTCGGAAACAATTTATCGGTGTCGAACGATCTTTGCAGCGATCCTGGATCAAGGGCGCAGGGTTTACGGATGAAGAGCTGGAGCGGCCGTTGATCGGCGTTGTGAACACGTATCAGGATTTTTCGCCGGAGAACTTTCATCTGCGCATTCTCGGCGACGCCATCAAAGCCGGGGTCCGGATGGCCGGCGGCACGCCTGCGGAGTTCAACGCGTTCCATGTGACGGATTCAGAAGCGTTCGCCGCAGCCAGCATGCGGTATGTCTTGCCGAGCCGGGATGTCGTCGCAGACCTTGTGGAGCTGATGATGCTTGGCCACGGGTTCGACGCCATGGTGCTGCTCGGCTCCGGGGACAAGCCGATGCCGGGGATGGCGATGGCGGCCGCGCGTCTCGACGTGCCGTCCATCGTCGTGTACGGCGGACCGACCCCCTACGGTGTTTACGACGATAAAAAAGTCTTTCTGGAGACGGTGTACGACGGGGTCGGCGAGTATCAGCGCGGCGTCATTTCCGAAGAAACCTTGAAAGGCTATGAGGACGCGTTGTTCCCTGGTCCTGGCGCATGCGATACGGCGACCTCCGGCAATACGGCGGGCATGTATATCGAGGCCCTCGGCCTGTCGCTGCCCGGCAGCGGCACGTTGCCTGCGGCGAGCAACCCGCAGATCCGGGCCGCCAAAGCCGCGGGAATACGGATTATGGAGTTGCTGCGCGACGATGTGCGTCCGTCTAAAATTTTAACCCGCGCCGCCTTTGAAAACGCCATGCGCGTCGCCATGGCCGTAGGCGGATCGACCAATATGGTTCTGCACTTCATCGCCATCGCCAAAGAGGCGGGCGTCGAAGGCGTCGATTTCGATCTGTTCGACGCGCTTGGCCGGACAACCCCGACCTTGACGAAGCTCGCGCCGTCTGGCCCCTGGGGCGTGACGGAGCTTGGCGCCGCAGGCGGCGTGCCCGGCGTCATGAAGGCGCTCGGCGATTTGATCCATGGCGATACGATGACCGTTTCAGGCAAGTCCGCCGCCGAAATCGCCGCCGATGCGACAATCAGGAAGCCAGAGATCATCGCCGATCGCTCCGCCCCGGCGGGGAATGACGGCGCAATTTACATTTTGAAAGGCACCCTCGCGCCCGACGGCGCTGTCGTCAAAGCCTCCGGCGTCAAGCCGTCCATGTGGAATATGGTGGGTACGGTACGGGTGTTTGAAGATGAAGAGGACGCTATCACCGCCATCCGCAGCGGCGATATTGCGCCGCAGTCGATCATCATTATACGCAATGAAGGACCGAAAGGCGGGCCGGGCATGCGGGAGATGCTGGGCGCGACATCCGCCCTTGTGGGCATGGGCCTTGACGAAAGCTGCGCGCTCGTCACCGACGGCCGGTTCTCCGGCGCAACCCACGGGCCGGCGATCGGCTATGTGACGCCCGAGGCGGCCCGGGGCGGTCCGATCGGCCTCGTCGTCGATGGCGATAAGGTCGCCATTGACTTGGAGGCCCGCCGCTTGGATCTTGAAGTCTCTGAAGAAGAGCTTGAGAAGCGCCGCGCCGACTGGACGCCGTATCCGCCGCGGGTGACGCGGGGCTATCTGAAGCACTATGCTGATCATGTGGCCCCGGCCTCAGAGGGCGCTGTGATGCCGCGGTAGGGCGAGGGCTGAGAAGGGAAGACCAATCGTCTATGGGCGCCGGATACGAAAATCCCATCGGTTATCTTCTGTCCCAGTTCAGTCGGGCGGCGGGTGAGCCCAAAACCGTGCGCGGGTATGAAACCCTCGCGCGCCGCCGTCTACATCCGTTGATGTACGCCAATATCGCAGGGGGCGAAGGGCGTGAGCTGACGATCGGGCGCAATCGCGACAGCCTGGATGCGGTGATGTTGAATCCCCGCTGCCTTGTCGATGTTTCGACGCGGGATCTGTCGACGACGATCTTGGGGCAAAAAGCCGACTTGCCGATCATGATGGGATTTAGCGGCGGCCTCGGCCTTATCGACAAGTCCGGGGAGCTTGGCGTCGCCCGGGTGGCGGGGAAACACGGCATGATTTCCGGCGCGCTCATGCATTCCAGTTTCCGTTTTGAACAGATGGAGGCGGAGGCCGGCGGTCCGTTCTGGCTGTCAATCGTCCACCATGATGATCGGGCGACCGCCCATGTGATCGAGCAGGCGAACCGTCTGCAAAGTTTCAAGGCCGTATGTCTGACGGTGGATACGATGGTGCAGGGCGGCGTGCCCGATCGCAAAGCCGCCCGCCGGGGGCTGCCGTTGAAGCAGGCCTTGCTCAGCCGAAAGAATAAAATGTGGGCGCCCCTGGATGACATGACAGACCCTGTCTTCCATGTCGG
This sequence comes from Pseudomonadota bacterium, assembly GCA_039183635.1. Classification (GTDB taxonomy): domain Bacteria; phylum Pseudomonadota; class Alphaproteobacteria; order Caulobacterales; family Parvularculaceae; genus JBCDBL01. The sequence goes on along the minus strand of JBCDBL010000006.1, from coordinate 22,754 downwards.
CGAGCCTGCGGGAGAGGTGTTAAACTGGCGTCCCCAGCCTTTGACCCAACTTGAAACCTGGGAGCGGTTAAAATGGCTCCGGTCCTTAACGGATCTGCCGATTGTGTTGAAAGGGATTATGTCCGTAGAGGATGCGAAACTTGCGGCTGATCATGGATGCGCCGGCATTGTGGTGTCCAACCATGGCGGGCGCATCGTCGATGAGGCGCCTGGCGCCATGAGCGTTCTGCCGGAAATCGTCGATGCGGTCGGCGATGCGATTGAGGTCTATTTCGACAGCGGCGTGCGCAGCGGCCACGACGTGTTCAAGGCGTTGGCTGTCGGCGCGCGGGCCGCCTTTATCGGTCGGCCGGTCTATTGGGGCTTGGCGAGCGACGGCGAGCGCGGTCTTGACTGCATCGTCACTATTTTAAAACGCGAGCTGGACCGGGCCATGGCCTATTGCGGATGCGCAGATATTGCAGCTGTCACGCGGCGGTGCGTGCGCCTGCCTCATCCCTTGGGCTCTTATCCAGATTAAGTTTTGTTTCGATGACGGGAGAAACGCGTGGCGTTGATATTCAGTTCCGATGAAGACGATCCAGTTGCATGGCGCCAACTGATTTTGGACATTCTACCGGATCTTGATTTTCGGATCTATCCGGATGATGAAGGCGATCCAAACGATATTAACTATGCGTTGGTGAACCCCGCTGCATGCGGTATATTGCGCCGTTATCCGAATTTGAAAGCAGTGTTCTCGCTCTTTGCGGGTGTTGAGCACATCGTCGCCCAGCGTGAGATACTGCCGCCTGGCGTTCCGATCATTCGTCTTGTGAGCCCGGATCTCACGGACGGCATGGCGGAGTATGTTGCGCTTCACGCCCTTCGATACTATCGAGACCATGACGCCTACGCGCAGCAGTCGGCTGATGGCGTTTGGAACAGCCATCCGTTAAATGAGGATTATCGCAAAGTTGGCATCATGGGCCTCGGCGTTCTTGGTCAAGCTGCGGCGCGAATGTTGCGCGATTTAGGGTTCGATGTTGCAGGGTGGAGCCGTAGCAAGAAAGTGATCGATGGTGTCGAGTGCTATGCGGGCGCCGATCAGTTGGCGCCGTTTTTAGCGCGCAGTCATACGTTGGTTTCGCTCCTGCCATTGACGGCGGAGACTGAGAACCTCATTAATGCAGGCCTGTTGTCTCGTTTGCCGCGGGGCGCTTATTTCATTAACGCCGCTCGTGGGGGGCAGGTCGTCGATGCGGATCTTCTGGCCGCCCTTGATGATGGCGGCCTTGCCGGGGCGACGTTGGATGTGTTCCGTGAAGAGCCCTTGCCCTTGGATCACGTATTCTGGCGGCACCCGAAGATCACCGTGACGCCCCATGTGGCGAGCGTAACGCGGCCCTGCCGTGTTTCTGCGCAATGGTATACTGATAACATTAAGAGTATTGAAGCTGGCGCGGGGGCGATTGGCGGTGTTGTCGATCTTGACGCTGGATATTAGGTTAAGAAAAAGGGCGGCTGCATGAAACTTATTCAATATATAGATGAAAATGGAGACCGGGCTGTCGCAGCGCGCCGCGGGACGGGTGACTTGAAGGGCGTTGAAGGGGTCAAGACCGTTTATGATCTCGCCCTCTTAGCGATAACGGAAGGATGCTCCCTGACCGAAGTCACCGAAACCAGACTTTCCAAGGATGTAGGCGATATTTTGGATCTGCTCGCGCAAAAGCGCATTTTACCCCCTACGGATCATACTGATCCACGGGCCCACTGGCTGACGGGTACGGGATTCACCCACATGGTTCCGAGCGCACAAGCTGCGCAGCGCAATAATCCGCCAACCGCCAATGAGCTTGCGACAATGGCGCCCGCGGCGCAGCTCATCGCCAAGGGGGTGCTAGAGGGAAAGCCGGAACCGGGCGCCGTTGGCCTTCAGCCGGAGTGGTTTTATAAAGGCGATGGCAGGGGCCTGACGATGCCAGAAGGGCCGCTCATGTGTCCTGCATTTGGGCAAGACGGTAGCGAGGAGGCTGAAGTCGTCGCCCACTACATTATTGATAAAACTGGAACGCCCCATCGGATGGGCTTCACTCTTGGAAATGAATTCACCGACCATGCGATGGACGGCGAAAATGCATACTATTTGTCCCATGCGAAAATCCGGCCCTGTTCGTTCGGGCCGGAGCTGCTCCTTGGCCCCCTGCCGTCCAATGTGGAGGGGAGAACACGGATTTTTCGTGGTGATGACGTGATTTTTGAGGCGCCGTTTTGGTGTGGCGAGGATAATATGACGCACAGCCTTGATAATCTTGAACACCATCATTTCAAATATGATTTGTTCCGTCAGCCTGGGGATATCCACTCCCATTTCCTCGGCACTACGACCATGAGTTACCAAAAGGGCGTGCGGCTGGAGGCCGGCGATCTTATTGAGCTGGAGAGTGAGGTTTTCGGCGCGCCTCTTCGAAATAAGGTGACGGCAAGCCCAAAGGCTGCGGTGACAGTCGAAACCCTGTAAGAATTTCGTATAATATTGCACATATTTTTAAAAAATGTATCATTTGGTATATATTATACTTTTTTGTCCTGCGTCCCGCCGTTAAACGGTTTTCCTGTGATACGGGGCGATGCGGCTTCCGCATAAGCCTGCGTTGGTCGCGCTGCGGGGCGTGGCTTGCGAAAGGGAGGCCGAACCCATGTTCCGTTGTTTTTGGTTTGCAAAGATGCGATGGCTTTCGCCTCTGATCGGTGTTGCGGCTTTTTCGCTGGCGACGCTTGCGCCGGGCTGGTGTACGGATGACCTGCCGTTGGAACCCAGCCGGACCATTCAATTTACGACTGATGAAGGCACCCATATGGGGGTCGATGTGTCCCCGGATGGGCGTTCGATCGCGTTTCATTTGCTGGGCGATATCTACGTCATGCCCATCGATGGCGGCGAGGCTGTCGCGTTGACGCAAGGCATGAGCTGGGACTCCGATCCGAAATATTCACCGGACGGCGCACGCATCGCCTTTATAAGCGATAGAAGCGGGACGCAAAATCTCTGGGTGATGAATGCCGACGGGTCTGATCCGCGCAATCTCAGCAACGAACGCAGCCATCGCAACAACGTGTTTTTGTATCCTGAATGGTTTCCCGAAGGCGATAAGGTCTTTATCTTTAAAAGCAACCGCCTCGGCTACGCTCAGGCGCGCAGCCATGCGCCGCGCGCACCTTGGGCGTATGACGCCGAAGGCGCGGGCGGGGCGCCTTTGAACTTCACCATAAACGGCGCCCGCGCGCCGATCGCCGGCACATGGCAGCCGGCGTTCACGCCTGACGGCCGTTACATCTATATCGGGCACAAGCTGCATATTAATCAGTGGTTGGACGGTGTGGAGACGCCTGTTCCGGAATGGCAGCTGGCCGTTATGGACCGTCGCACGGGCGAGGTGACGATGCAAACGGATTGGCGTGGCGGCGGCATGTCGCCGTCGATCTCGCCGGACGGCCAATGGTTGATCTACGGCTCGCGCTTCGGCGCGGACACTGGGCTTCGTCTGCGAAATCTCAAAACCGGCGCAGATCGTTGGTTTTTGGGGCCTGTGGATCCCGATGAGATAGAAGCGCGTCTGGAAGGCGGCGCCATGCAAGGCGCATCGTTCACGCCGGATTCCAGATCTCTTATTTTGTCCCTAGACGGCAAAATCAAACGCATCGCCGTTCCCTCCGGCGACATATCGACGATTCCGTTTACGGCCAAGGTGACGCAAGCGCTCGGCCCGCTTGTCAAACAAGATCGCAAAGTCACAGATGGCCCCGTTTACAACCGCATGATGCGCTGGCCGCGCATTTCTCCGGACGGTGAAAAACTCGCCTTTCTTGCGCAGCGGCGCTTGTGGGTGATGGATTTGCCAGACGGCGCGCCCCGGCGTTTGGCCGAGGAAATTGACGAGTCGACGCACCAGCTCGTTTGGTCCAACGACAGCGGGTCCATCGTGTTTGCAACCTTTGAAGCGCCTGACGGCGGACATCTTTATCGCGTCGCGGTGGATGACGGGAAAGTTGAAACCCTTACGCCCCACCGCGGCGCATATTATACGCCGATTTTCTCTGCTGACGGAGAAAAAATTGCCTTTTTGGCCGGCCCGGCTTCTGATCTCGCCGATCGGATTATGGATGGAGGCGCGCCCAGCTCGGGGCTTGCGGGTGCGGGTCAACTTAGTTTTTCCGGTATGCGACGGGGCGAGCTCCACATCATGGACGCCGTCAGCGGCGCTAGCGAGATGGTGCGGCCTATACCGGCGGCAGGATCTTTGTTCGCCTACGCCTTACAAACTCTAAAAGGCGCGCCGGATAGATTGTTTGTTTCCACCGGCGGGCGCATCATGTCCGTCGATTGGTCGGGCGGCGATCAGAAGGCGCACGCCTTCGTAACAGGTTTTAACCCAAATCCAGGAAATCCCCGTACGGCCTACCCGGCGTTCTATGGGGTGCAGCTGCGCCCGGACGGGCGCGGCGTCCTGTCTCACGCGCCGGGGTTTCGCGTCGATTATGTCGCGTTCCCAAAACCTGTTTGGGAATTGACCTCCGCCGGGTTCAGCGTGACGGAGCCGCGCCCCGGCGCCGCGTCGGTACGGCTGAGCGCCGGGGAGGCCACCGCCGGCACGCTCGGCTGGGCCGATGACGGCGCGACGGCGTATTACGCTTTGGGCTCGACTTTGTTCCGCCATGACATGACGAACGTGATCCCCGGTGCGGCTGAGGAGATGAAGGTCGACATTCTTCTCGGCGAAAGGCGGAAGAAGGGCGTGTTGGCCTTGCGCGGCGCCAACATCGCAACAATGGGCGAGGCGGGGTTTATCCGAAACGGGACGATTGTCATCGATGACAATCGTATTGTCGCGGTTGGGGCCAGGCGTAACGTGAAGATACCGGAAGACGCCACAGTCTTAAATGTCCGTGGTAAAACCATCATTCCGGGGCTAGTGGACTCCCATTGTCATATCGGGCCGCAGGTGAGCCTCGCCGTAAGCGATCAGCCCTGGCCATTGTTGAACTATCTGGCGTTCGGGGTCACCACATGTCGTGAAGTTGCGGGCGGGGATTTTCTTTTAGATCAGCAGGACGCAGTGCGTGCTGAACGCGCTATCGGCCCGCGCTTTCTTGGAAGCACTGCGCGCGTTATAAATCTTCATGGAGAGGTGCGCACATATGACGATGCATTCACTACAATAAAATCCCATACAGATTATTTAAAAGCCGATACCGTTAAGCAATATGTGGCCGGCGATCGGACAGTTCGCCAGCATTTTGTCGAGGCCGGCCAAGCCCTTGGCGCCCATATGGCTTTGGAGGTGGACGATGCGCCCTATGTGATGACGCATATTCTTGATGGATATGCGTCCGGCGAACATTCCATCGCGCCAGCGCCGTTCTACAAAGACTATATGGAGATGTTCGTCCAATCCGGTATGGCGATGGGCTTCCAATTCCTGACGCTGCGCGGAGAAGGCGGGCCGTCTTCCTGGCATTATTGGGCGGCTGAGGAAAATCCTCTTGCGGATGAAAAGCTGTTGCGGTTCATGCCTGGCCCGCGATTGGAGCAGCGTTTGTTACGGCGGCAATGGGCCTATGACGATCGCGAACATAATTTCTCATTCTACGCCGCCCTTGCTGGGCGCATGCATGAAGCGGGCGCCGTCATCGGCGTCGGCGATCACGGCGAGTTTCAAGGGATCGGCATGCGCTGGGAGGTTTACTCCCTGGCGACGGGCGCATCGAACAAAACCTCCCTTGAAATCGCGACGATCGGTAGCGCCGACTTGATCGGATACGCATCGGAAATCGGGTCCGTGGAGGTTGGAAAGCTCGCCGATCTTGTCGTTTTGGACGGCGACCCCATTAAAGACATTCGCGCCATCGAACGCATGCGTTATGTCATCAAGGACGGCGTTGTCTACGACGGTGAAACTCTTGATACGGTATGGCCGCAGAAAAAACCTTTGCCGCCCCAATGGTGGCGGGAGATCGGGCCGCCCTTACGGCCGGGCGGGGTTTCCATCGGCGGCGTGCCGGCGCTGAACAGGGATCATTGAAGTGAAGTTTGAAGAAGGCGTTACTGACTGAAATTGTTTTTCAGGGCGTGACAGTCTTTGCTTTAGTATACGGCGGCGTATTTAGCGCAAAGATCATCGTCATTCAGATCTTTCACTGACTGAAGTTCGGTCTGTTTTACTGCGACAAACGCATCGCGCAACGCCGCCGGCATCCATCCAGCAGCACTGTCATCCTTTAGGAAGGCGTCGAGCGCCTCTTCAAGGCTTGACGGCAATTGTTCGATATCGCACGCCTCGCGCTCCGCCGCGCTCATATCCGCCGGGTCCTTATCGGCCGCTTTCGGTAAATCAGCTTTGCGTTTCAGCCCTTCCAGCCCGGCAGAGACGATCATGCCGAGCGCCAGATACGGGTTGCAGGTTCCATCGGCGATACGATATTCGAAATTGAATGCTTTTGCGCGTCCTTCGGGGTCCTTGGCGTAGGGCGGACAAACGCGCACAGCGCATTCACGGTTTTGCACGCCGAAACTCTTGTAGGCACAGCTCCAGCTATGGGGCTGTAGCCGTGTGTAAGACAAAGGGGACGGTGCAGTGACAGCGCAAAGTGCTTTGGCGTGGCGTACAATACCAGCGACAAAGCAAGCAGCCTCTGAGCTTAGTTCATGGCGCCCTTTCGGATCGTAGGATACGGGGGCATCCGTCTCCGCATTCCAGAGACTGAAGTGAATATGCATCCCGTTGCCGACAGATGTCGGTGCGGGCTTGGGGGCGTAGGTCGCCAAAGCGCCGTGTTGAGCGGCGATGTCGCGGACAATCTCTCGTACCAAGACTGTTTCATCGGCGCCTGTTAAGCCGTCTGAAGGGGAGAAACTTATTTCCAGCTGAGCCGACCCAAACTCAGGTTCAACTGCATGCGGCGGCAGTCTCGCCTCTTGGAGGGCGGCGACGATATTGTGAATGATTGGGGCGGTTTGGCGATAGGCGGCGAATGTATATGTCGCTTCTGTCGGTATAAGGTTTTCATGGGTTATGGAGAATTCATGTTCAAACGTCGCCTTGAGCGTCAGGCCATATTCTTTTCGCAACTTTTCAAGGGCATCCGAAAGAAAGGTTCGTGGACAGCATTCCCATGGCGCTCCTTCTTTCGTTTCGGACCTGGTCAGGATTAACCGTATAGGCTCCTGCGATGCGTTAACAATCGCCACCTCAGTCTCAGGTATGGGAATCTGCTGAACCTCTGCCGTCGCCCCCCAAGGGTTCGGAGCAATGCCGCCAAAAGGCGTCATCGCATGACCCGCCGCAGCCCAACCGAGACCGCGGGCTATCGTCACATCGCGTGCGTCTATCGGAACGCCGCGCACACGAACAAGGCCAACAAGATCGGTCCATCCCAGCATAAGGAGCGCTGAGTTCTCTGTTCCCCGGTTTTTGTCATTTTTATCAGGCATGTCAGTTCCTTTACACAGAAATGATCCCTATGCCCGATTGGGCGACGAAGTAACGAAAAATACGTAAAAGGATAAAACAAAAAAGCGCTTAAGATGTTAAAGTCGGCCAGTGTCGTTCTATTTGGAAAAGGTTTTTATGCGATAGGGTTGGCTTCAAGCTGTCGTATAGGATATTCGCCCATTTTTCAGGTCCGCCCTGTTTATTGAGGTGATCTTGTCGGAACTCAACTTCCAGGTGCGGCAAACCACGCCTGAGAGCGTGTTCGGAGGCGGTATAGTCAACCCCGAGATCTAAATGGTAAGGCTCATTATTCCCCACAACATAGTCTCCTGTTGCATTAAGGTATTCCATTGCTGGAATGGCGAGGCGTCCGTCCAGCGCCCACAAGATGCCGATATCCCATATCCTGGGTCGGCCACCGTTCAATTGTGGCGTACAGGAATGAATAAGTAAAAGAGCGGGTATTGTACCGAATTCTAAAAAGCTTTCTATACGGGCGGATAAGGCTGCGTGGTAGGGGTGAAAGATTTCTCTCACACGATCTTGGCGGTCTTCCAGTGTCGCCGTGGCGTTTCCCGGTATCCTTATGCCGTCGCTTACGTTTACAATTGAAGCCTCGTCCCCCGGATATCGATTGCAGTCAATTACCAAGCGGGAATAATTACTGTATATCAAAGGGGCGTTAATGAGATCGGCAAGCGCTTTTGAAGCTTTTAGTGCGCCCATATCGACCGCAATGTGTTCTTTAAGTCGATTTTGCGGCAGGCCAAGCTGATTGAGTTTGCGTGGTACATCAGCTTTTGCATGATCGCAGACAATGAGAACTGGCGCACTGCCTGATTCATTGTAAGTGCTAAATGCAGGCGGGTCGCCTGGCGTTAGAATTCTTGGATTGCTACTAAAAACCATAGCAAGATGACTCATCCTAAAAAAAATGATAAATTTTGCACCACAATAAGGTATAACTACATATTTGTATATAATTTTACATATTTCATGTTGTGAATTTTATGGACAGCTTGTCGACCGCGCTAAATCAGTATGATAATTCTTCATGGGCTTAGTGAAGGTTTTATGTTGACTTAATCTTGATATTGGCGGCGTGCGCCCGTTATATGCTTGCCAAGCGTCATGGTTACAAGACAGAATTGGCGTAAAAGCGGCTGTAAAATTTGGGGCTAAACGTTATTAAAAAGTCTGTCCTTGATCTCATAGAAAGTAAATCCGATGAGTTTACCAAATCGGATCTTAAAGTCGCACGTGTTGTTCATACGAAATATCCGATCGCTGCGCTTGAAACGATGATGCAGTTGGCCTCTCGTGCCGGTGTTAGCGGCCCGTCTGTTATTCGCTTCGTAAAGCGGCTAGGTTTCGGGGGGTATAGCGAGTTTCAAAAAGCTGTACATGATGAGGTGCAGCACCAAATTGGCTCGCCTGTTGCGTTGTACGAACAGCGAAGAAATGACGATCGCGAACTGTTAAGCGCTGCGCCGATAGTCGCCCGTTCAACCATTGGCGAAACCGCTGCACGTGTGATTCCGGCTGATTTTAACGGTGCGGCTGAATTGATCGCCTCGCCAACCCGCCGAGTTAGCTGTATAGGCGGTCGATTTACAGGATATATCGCCGGTTATTTCTGTGCGCACCTTTATCAGTTACGCGGCAATGTCCGGCATCTGCGTGGGTCCAGGGCAGAGGTTATGGAACGCCTTGTCGATATCTCTGCAAAGGATGTAATTGTCGTCTTTGATGTCCGGCGCTATCAGCAGGACACTCAGAATATCGTTGAATTAGCTCGAGATCGCAAGGCGTCTATTATTTTGTTTACTGACGTTTGGCAGAGCCCGATTTCCAAGTACGCTGATTACATATTCTCTTGCTCCGTCGAAGCGCCATCCCCGTGGGATTCGACCTTGTCTGTTCTATTCATAGCTGAGACGTTAATCGCCGAAGTAACCAAGAGAGTGGGGGCGAAAGGATTGGCGCGTATGGAGGCGCTAGAGAAATTAGGCGTTCGCGGGGAATTGACGAACCTTTGAACGCTCTGCTCCGCGGTGAAAACTCCTTTTGCGCGCAGCATGGGATTTAGGCGGCTTGCATGAGTGTATAAAAATATACATAATTGTATTTTGGAGCAATTGTGTAGATATGTGTAGAAGCTGTTTACCGCCACAACCACACCCGAATCGTGACGAGCTGCTAAAACGGTACGGGGGGCCTTCGTCTGATGTGCGATTGAGTAAATCGCCGCCGAAGGCCGGGGCTGTGGTTGTGGGGACGGGCGAGCATCTCTTCAAATGTGTCGGCGCCTTTTTAAGCGATTGCCATGTAAATCAACTTGGCATGCAATCCCACGGCACCATCATGCCCGATGGTTCGATCTGTTTGCTCAGTCGTGGGAGGCGACAGATAAGCATTTGGTCCCCACAAGGCGACCTTGTTCAGATGTGGAACCCTCTGCCTCTGTCGCTTGCGCCGCATGGCGTTCATGCTGATGCTGAAGGTGCGATTTGGATCGCTGACGCTTATCAACATACTGTATTAAAATATTCTTATAACGGATCTTTTCTATTATCTATCGGTGCGCCCTATGTTCCTGCATTGGCGCACTTTGGCGAACCATTTAATATGCCGACAGGCGTTGCAACCACGCCCGATGGAGAGGTTTTTGTTTCAGATGGTTATGGAAACGCGCGAATCCACAGGTTTGATAAGACGTGTAGGCTTGTATCTTCCTGGGGTTCTCGTGGCGATGAGGTGGGAATGTTTGCTGTACCCCATTTTATCGAATATGACCAAGATGCAGACACATTGTGGGTCTGTGATCGGGAAAATGATCGAATACAGATTTTCACACGTGAAGGAGCATTTGTAGGCGTTATCAATGGTTTTATTTACCCCAACGATGTCGCCTTTTATGACGATATCGTCGCCATTGCTCATAAGGCCGGCGTCAGCATTATCGATAGACGTAGCCATGAAGTGATTTGCGATTGGGGGCATGACGATCCCTATCCGGGGGCGACGCGGCATCCTCACGGTATTTTCATAGATAAAACTGGGAACATCTATACCACCGAAGCATTCGGCGGCCATCAAACTACGAAGTTTCAGAGAGTTCCTGTATGACGGGCGCTTCCGCACAAAAGAGCGCCGTTTTGCCGGATTCGATGTCGTCATGGGCGAAAATCGGCGTTTTTACAGGCCTCATTATGGGGCAAATCTTACCCCAACGCTTTATTGATATGGTTCTACCGGCGATTTTTAGAGATGCCGGGCTCGCGCTTGAAGATTTTTGGGTATTTTCTCTCGCATCTGCGCCTTATTGGTTTAAGTGGCTCTGGGCGCCTTATATTGACCATATCGGCTCGCCTCGTATCGGTCGCCGAAAAAGCATAATTATTCCGTGTACTCTGATTGGCGCGGCCGTTTATTCGGTTTTAGCCCTTGCCGAACCAAGTGACGGTTGGGTGTGGGGCGTCGTCGGCGTATTGTTCCTCGCTGCTTTCGTTATGTCCGTTCAGGATGTCGCCGTTGATGGCTATACGCTGGAGGGACTGAACACAAAAGAGTTTGGTTCTGCGTCGGCTATATTTTCTGTGGGCGCGCGCTTTGCAGATATCTTATCCGTTGGCGGTCTTTTGGTAATGTACGAGTTCTTTGGTTGGGAAGCGACCATGATAACGGCGGCGTGCCTGCTTATTTTATTCAGCTTACCTGCCTTTATCCGTAAAGAACCCCCGCCGCCGCCCCTAAAACAGGCGATGATTGACCGGAAAGTGCGGCCGAGCTTAACCCAATTCATCCGCCGTAAAGAGACGCCCTATGTTCTGGGTTTGGTGATTGCTCTCACATTCGCCTTGTTCTTTACACCGGTTATGGTTGCAAGCTTTATGCGTGACCTTGGTTTTCGTTGGGTGGAAATTGCATTGGCGATCGGATTGACCCAGACGCTGGGCGCTGTTGTTGGCGGTTTTGTGGGAACCTGGATTTTATCGCGATTTGATTTTCAGCATGCCGCAATTATTGCAGCAGGATTGTCTGTCTTCTCGCCATTAGGTTATATTGCGCTTTCGACCTATGAGGCGCCCACGCTGAACGCGGTGTTGCTGAGCACTATCGCTTTTATTATTTTTTACAGTCCCCTTTTTGTTGTACAGTCGGCGGCGCGCTATCGCTGGGTTTCTAAATCTCAGGCGGGAACGGATTTTACGATTCAATCGAGTTGCTTTTTTCTGGGGTTGAATGCAGCTCTTGCATGCGCCGGGTTCGTTGCCGGTACATACGGGTGGACAGTGTTCTTTACAGCATCAAGCGTCGTGTTTTTGATAGTTGGGGGTGTCTTTGCATTATCGGTTGGCCATGTGAACGCAATGGCTGATAAGCGCGAATCTCAACTTCAACAGGTATACGGAAAAAATGCGCCGGGAAGTTGATCGACCGCACCTGTGAGACATGGCGTGCGTAACCATATTGTGGGCGATGACGTTGAGTGGTAATCAAACTTCTTTTCTTGTTGTGCGGTGTCGGTTCATTCCGCCAAAATATCGCCGTACATTTGTTGGTCTTAAAGTAACTGCTGAAAGTACGGTAGAAGGTTTTGCCTATTACAAACGATGAATGAGCTATTGGAACGCCTAAGAATGATATAGCGGTAGACGTTTGCATTCTTTGGTTGGATTACCCAGCATTAAATTGCGAAACAGTCATGAGCAGGTGAAAATGAGCAGAAATACATATCTCAAAATCATAGTGTCTCTTTACACGAAATGTAATCGATCCAATATGGTTGTATACAGCCGCCTGTATTTGCAATTTGTATTTATAGCGAACATATTTTTGTGTTTTGTATTAGGATCGCCCGTTCATGCTGTTGAGCGTGTGAAGCCAGCAAACGGTGATGCATATGCGCCGCCGGCGGCGAAATATGAGGTGACCGTCAAGCGAAACGTGATGATCCCGATGCGCGATGGCGTAACGTTGGCTACGGATATTTATTTTCCGGAAGGTGAAGGTTCTCAGTGGCCCGTTCTGCTCTCGCGAACGCCCTATAATAAAGATCGTGACAGTTCTCCTGCGGAATTTTATGCCGGTCAAGGGTATGTCGTCGCCGTACAGGATGTGCGGGGCAAGTTTGAGTCTGGCGGACTTTACACCGTGTCCGGTGGAAGCCGGGATGATGGATACGACACCGTGTCCTGGTTGTCGGAGCGTCCCTGGTCAACGGGAAAAGTCGGCACCTATGGGTGTTCTTACCGTGGTGAAAACCAGTACATGTTGATGGCGGCCAAGCATCCCAACCATGTTGCTGCAATTGCTGAAGCCGGTGGCGGCGGGATTGGGTCTGCGGGTGAGTATTATTCCTATTTCGGTGAGTCTGCAGGCAGCGGCGTACCGGCTTTGGCGAGCGGTATCGGTTGGTTCTGGAGAAGTGGGCTAAAACACCCACAGGGGAATAAGAAAGATCCGAATAAAATTAGAGATTGGAAAGCTGTTTACAAGCACCTGCCTTATGGCGAGACCATTAGAAAATTTAAAGGTCCGCAAACAGATTTCGATGCGTATTCTCGGGATCTTCCAACAGGCGTGCAATGGCTAGATCGGCATGGCTTTGTTCGCGACAGCGATACGTTTGCAACGCCAGCTTTACACGTAAATTCCTGGTTCGATTTCAGTGTTGAATCTGTCGTATTCGCCAGAGACTTTATGGAGGAGAAGTCCGAAAATGAGGCGGGGAAGAATCAGCACCTTATCGTCAGTCCCGCTGGTCATTGCGATTCTGCTGATTTGAGGGCTGACGCTAAAGTCGGAGATTATCCGGTGGGTGATGCAAGGTATGATTATTATCAGCTATACCTGGACTGGTTTAATTATTGGCTAAAGGGCGAGAAAAATAACCTATTGGCTGAAACCCCAAAAGTTACATATTACGTTATGGGGGCGAACGAATGGCGCCGTGCTGAGCAATGGCCGCCGGCAGGGACTGAGCACCGTACGTACTATTTTACCGAGAAAAATGCTGATCGCGCTGGTCATGTAGACGGTTCCCTTGTGACGGCCCCGCCAGCCGATCCGATGTCCGCCGGATTTACAGATTTTACGTATGACCCTTTGGACCCTTCGCCGACAAAAGGGGGCGTCGATTGTTGCTGGGCTGGCGTGACAACGCCAATATTTGGTTCTTTTGATCAGAGCGAGGCCCATGCGCGTTCAGATGTTTTGTACTTCCAATCTTCCCGCCTTGCCGATCCTTTAACGATCGCCGGGGCGGTGGACGTTGAGCTGCATGTTTCGTCTGACGCCCCAGATACGGATTTCTTTGTACGATTGTTGACGGTGGATGAGGAAGGGCGCGCGTTTAATGTAACGGATAAAGCTTTTCGAGCGCGGTACAGGGATGGATTTGATCAAGAGACGTTTATGGAGCCTGGGGAAGTTTATCTTATCAAGTTCCGACTACCTGATACGGCGATAAAAATTCCAGTCGGTCATCGATTTGCAATTTCGGTCACCAGTTCGGATTTTCCGCGTTTTGCCAGGAATTTGAACACACGAGAGCCCATGATTGATGCAGTCAAAGCACGTGTTGCAAGAAATAGAATTCATCATTCTAAAATGCACTCTTCACGTATTATCTTGCCATTGTTAACGCAGTGACATGCTTGGTTGTAGCTAAAAGCAAGTCAATTTAAAGAAACGCTCTTTAAGAGGGGGAGAGAATAACAGGCTATGAAACCAACGATATTGACATGCGCGGTGACGGGGGAGGGGGCGTTTAATCGTGACCACCCCTCATTTCCGGTAACGCCTGAGCAAATTTGCGCAGCTGTTGAAGAGGCGGCGGCGGCAGGCGCATCTGTCGTACACTGTCATGTGCGTGACCCAGAGACGGGCGAAGGGTGTCATGATCCAGTATTGTACGCGGAGCTCACCGAGAGAATACGAGAAAAGCGAGTTGACGTTGTTCTGAACTTAACTTGTGGGGGCAACGCTACATTTGCGCCCGATCCTTTTGACAGCAGTCACCCTGGTCCATTGACAGATGCCGCTGGCGTTGATGTGCGTATGCGGCACCTGGAGGAGTGCCGACCTGAAATCGCCTCGCTCGACGTGACTACAATGAATGAAGACGATGTGGTTTATCTAAACACGGCGCCAACATTACGGGAGATGGCGAAGCGCTTCCGGGCCGTGAATATTAAGCCGGAGCTTGAGGTGTTTGGACCGGGGGATCTTGAGCTCGTCAAAGATATGATAGACAGCGGTATTATCGATGCGCCGCCGTATATTCAATTCGTGCTTGGCGTAAAATGGGGAATGCCCTGGAATATTGAAACGATAATGTACATGAAAAGTCAGCTTCCTGAAGGGGCTGAATGGGGCATGCTTGGAATTGGTCGTCGACAGATGCCTACTGTGGCGTTATCGGCCATACTTGGTGGAAACGTTCGTGTGGGTCTGGAGGATAATCTCTATTTGGAGAAAGGCGTTTTTGCGACAAACGGTCAGCTTGTTGAGCGCGCATGTTCTATTGTTACGAGCATCGGCCGTCGCGTGGCCACTCCCGATGAAGCTCGGGAGATTTTAAATCTTACAAAGTAGTATATGCGAAAAAAGAAGTAGAATAAAAGGCAGTCAATTAAAGTTGGCGCCTTGAAAAGGCGGCGCGCCTCTTCTTTGCTTTAAACTGACTATTGTTCGCGTCTTCGGCATGTGACTGGAACTGCTGGCGCAGTCCTTCGGTATGCCGTTTTGTGTTTCTTACTGGGCGGATTGCTGTTGCCGCCAGTCGGCCTTCGCCTTACTGAATGAGGCGTTTGGCATACGATAAGTGGATGTTTGTCTTCGCCGCTACTGTGCACGTGGAAAGAATGCAGCTTTTCATAGCTTCCGTTGCGCCAATCCTGGCCAATATCGATCTGAAGGGGGGTGGAATTCCGCAATGGGCAACCAGATGCCGCATGCAGTTAATTTTAGCATTGCGATTGCTAAAATAGCATGCTATTTCTGCGTATTAATTGAATGTGCAGGCGGCAGTTGTCTAGCTTAGAGGTAAGTTGTTTTGGCGCGGATCCCTTCTGGTCGCTCTTATGAGCGGATAGTACATAGATATTTCTTGTCGTTTTGCTGGCTGGCCATTTTATCTGTATACATTTTTATTTCGCCGGCCTTTGCTACGGACGGGGCGATGCGTCCCGAAAGTCTTTACGATCAAGCGCCGTACACGCCTTTGGTAAGGCCTCTCACGATTGAGAAAAAGATCTTCAGGAACGATGATGGCGATGAAGTCGTCGGCGAGCAGGGAACTATGAGTGTTCCTGAAGTTCGCGGACTGCCGGACTCGCAATCGCTAACGATCGCATTCATTCGAATTCCCGCCCGTGTCGACAATCCTGCTCCGCCCGTTGTTTTGCTGCATGGCGGCCCATCGCAAGATGGCATTATTCAGTCGCGCTCGACCCGGCTGAATATATTGACCGAGATGCAAGATGTTGGTGATCTTATCTTGCTGGACGGCCGCGGACTCGGCCTTTCAACGCCAACCCTTAAATGTTTGATTGATACGCCTCGCTTCACCATTGATTTTCAAGAGATGAAGAAGATGTATACGGATGAAGGTTCTCGATGCTGGAACCACTTCCGCGCGGAAGGCGTCATGATTGACGGATATAATCCCGTAGCCCTCGCCGACGATGTCGCCGACCTTATGGTATCGTTGGGGTATGAGACATTCTCCGTCACGGGCAACAGCTACGGCGCCTATTGGAGTATGGCTCTGGCCAAACGCCATCCGCAACTTATTCATCGCTTGGCGATAAGCGGTGTTTTCGGGCTGGACGGGGCCACTAAACTTCCCACAGATGCGCAGCAAGCCTTTGATGACCTTTTGATGCGGCTTGAAGGTACGCCTGCTGTTCGCAAACTGTTTGGGGCGGGCGGCATTGTGCAGGCATATGAACGGGTTATGTCTCGCCTGGACGCGCAACCGGTGGAAGTTTCAATAAATGTCGGCGGCGCGGCGCAGCCCTTCCTGTTTGATACCCATACGGTATCGCGAATTTTCTATTTTGCAGAGGCCATAAACCATCGTGAAGGCGCGAAAATGCTCCCGTTGCTCATATATGCGTTTGATAAGAAAGCGTATGCTGGTATCGCCACTCTTCTGGCAAATCGGTTTGAAGAAGCAATGACGGCGGAGCCTCTGCATTTCGGACTGTCTTCTATCAGCATCATTTGCAACCAGGTGACCAGCGCCAAGTTCGATGCGCAATTTGAGGAGCAGAGCAAGCTTCCGGTGCGCGATATTTGGGTGGGCCAACAGATCAAATATAGAAACGCCGCTTACGCATGTGATGAGGTAGGCTTTCCCCGTATCGGAACCCAATGGGCTGAACCCTTTCAAAGCGACGCTCCTGTTTTTGCCATGATCGGGTCCTTTGACGGCACCACTCCGCCTGGTGGCGCTATGCGGTCCCTGTCGAATTTTACATCGGTCAAAACCGTTGTAGTTGAAGGGGGAGGGCATCGTCACAGAGAGATCGAAGCGGCCTGGCCCGACTATGCTGACTTTCGAAAACGTTTCTTAGCGGGAGACCCGTTAGACGATCTGCCGCAAAGTGTGGAGCTGCCGCCAATCGATGCAATAAGCTTACCTTGGTACGCACGTATACTGTTTAATATAGGATTGGGGGATGCGATCCTTAAACGGATGTAATGAAAGTTATCCTTTCATGTATATCTGTTTTATAAGACGCGATGTCTGGATGCGGGCGAGACTAAATTATCACGTAAGGAGCTGAAAATGCCGACCTGGTTGCCGAAAGCCTTGATTGCAGGAGTTGTTTTAATCGTCGCATGCGGTCTTTTCGCTTTTTTAGGGTATCGCGCGGGCTCAACCCAACTTTCCACTGGTGTTTCGGCAGTGGACATGGCCCAAGTTGGGGCGCGGATTCGCATGTCAACCGCTTACAATGGTCCGCGGGTCAAGCCGGTCTGGCTCCCTGACGGCGACCGGTTTGTTTATAACGCTGCAGAAAACGGCGATCTTGATCTTGTAGTGATGGATCCGCGGACTGGTGAGGCGTCGTCATTCTTACGGACTGCACGGTTGCAATCGGCGTTGGCGGAGCTCCTTGGAGAAACTCTTCCTGATAAAGAAGACATTATTTCATCCTTTTCTTTTGTGAGCGATAGTGAGATAGAGTTTTTCTACGATAATCGCCCGATCCACTATAACCTTGAGACAGAAACAGCCGGCTTTGTCTCGCCGTTGGCGACGGAAGGGGAGGATCCGCTTGCTATTAAAGTGGTGAAGGAGAGCTTTCCCCAGGTCTGGTCCGATCAAAAAGAAAGATTGTCGCCGGACCGACGTTTTGTCCTGAGTTTTGACGAAGAAAACCTTTTCCTTCGCGGGGCTGATGGTGAAATAACGACGATTGCTCCCAATGGGCCGGAAAACGTCGATTGGATGCTGAACGACAGCTATTGGTCTCCCGATAGCCGTTATGTGCTTGTCACGCAGTTGGATACAACAGCGACTGACAAAACGCCCGTCGTGGATTGGAAAGACTGGACGCAGCCTATTGACTATTTACCGTACCCATCCGTTGTTGGCGAACTGATGCATTTTCAGTCCCTTTTCTATGATGTTGAAACGGGAGAGACGCAAACTTTTGATTTTCCAGCGGAGCATTACATCAAGCCTGTTCAATGGTTGCCAGACGGGTCAGCTTTCGTTTTTGCGGCCCTTAGCCGCGATGCCCTGACGATCCAAATTCTTCTGTGGTCTCCGGAAACAGGCGAAATGAAGACCGCATTAAAGGAGGAAAGTGAGACTTACATCATTTATCCGCCTAACCTTATGTTCCGGTTGAACGGTTACGCACAGGCGGCCTTCTCGTTCCTTGAAGACAGTGAGCATTTCCTTTGGATATCGGAGCGGTCTGGTTTTCGCCAAATCTATTTGTATCACATCGAACAAGGACTTATTCGGGCGCTCACGGACCACCCCTTCGATGTAATGACAGTGGACGGTTTTAATAAACAAACCGGGCAGGTGATCTATACCGCACAATCAAATCCCGAGCGAGTTCATGATATTCATGTTCATACCGTTAATTGGAAGGGGGGAGACAGCAAGCGGTTGAGTACGGCCGATGGTCAACATGAGGTGAAGGTTTCGCCCTCCGGCCAATTTTATATTGATAAGTATTCCACAACGGATCATCCCCCAATTGTAGAATTAAGATCCGTTGGCGGTGAACTTGTTAAAACTCTTAGCGTAGGCAAGCGTCCCATAGGCGCGGATCTTATCGCGCCAACACCGGAGCATTTTTCCGCTCTTGCCGCCGATGGGAAAACCACCATCCATGGCGTGATCTTCAAGCCGTCTGATTTTGATCCAAACAAGAAATACCCTGTGTTCGACGGCATCTACGGCGGTGGGTTTGTTAAAAACGTTCCCTATAAGTTTGACTCGCCGCATCCGTTTTTCGGTCGAAATATGGCTGAGCTGGGGTTTGTAATCGTCGCCGTCGATGCGCGAGGGACGCCGGCTCGCGGGCGTGAATTCAAGGATATGGCGCGCAAACAGTTTGGCCAGTTTGAAATCGCCGATCATATGGCGGCCATCAAGTCGGCTGCGAAGGACCGGCCTTGGATGGACACGGACCGTGTCGGAATCGTTGGCCATTCCTATGGAGGTCACTTCGCCACCCGGGCCCTGTTACAGGCTCCTGACTTCTTCAAAGTCGGTGTCGCGTCTGGCATCCCTCAGCTTGACGAAGGTGGCTCGTCTATCGCTTCGGAAGCCTTCACAGGGATACTGAAGCCAGGCGACCCTAAGTTCGCAGAGATTGATAACAACGCTATCGCAGATCAGTTGAAGGGTGATTTACTCATCGTAATACAGACGAGTGATGTAAATACGCCGATGCATGGCCCCGTGAAACTGATCGACGCACTCACATCGGCCAATAAGCCCTATGACGCGATCATTCTTCCCGGGGCGAACCACGCCTTTAACGGATCTAACCATCGTCGATATTTTTACGAGCGTGTTGGCGCATATTTTCAGGAACATCTTGGCGGACCTGAATAGGGATCTTATCCTCAAGGTGCGACTGATAGATCGCTGCATAAAGCGATTCCATCACTTCCCGGGACTAAACATCTAGAGCACGTTCATGGTGCTTCGAATTGCAAGTGTAATCTAGGTTTCTGTTCTACGTGCATCTTTTGCGCGCCACGCTCTAACCATTGGAATTTATTAAGCTTTCAAAGGGCTCTGATACATCAATCTTATCTGCTTAGGTTTTGTCGTGCGGGTAAGACGGCTCCGTTGCGCGTTCAAATATGCGTATATAATTTTTACCAAGAATATTTGTAATAGCTTCTACGCCATAACCGGCGTTGAGCATGAGTGCGACAATCTCCACAATCTGCTCTGGGGCGGCGTAATTGAAGCCTGGCCAGTTTGGATCTTTTGTCATCGGCCATTCTTCAGGGCGTGTGCGCGCCCAGTCATTGAGCAGCGTTGGGTCGTAAACGACGTCAAATCCAATACCGGCGTGTTCTGGTCCAACGAGTTGGACCGTATGATCAATATGTTGAAACAGCGTCTCGCTTCTGCAATCGGGATCCCCGAGATATTCGCTTGAGCCCGAGACGCCGACTAAACCGCCAATCCCTGCAACCGCTTTAATTTGTTCGTCTGTAACATTGCGAAAGCTGGCATGGACAGCATTGGCATTTGAATGTGTAAACGCCATAGGCTTCGTTGCGCGTTCCATCGCCTCCAGAGACGTGCGTCGCCCGACATGGCTAAGGTCAATTAATATGCCGCCTTCTTGCAGCTTATCGACAAATGTTCGACCAAGATTGGTTAAGCCGCAGTCATTTTCTTCAGCACATCCGCCGCCAATCGAATTTGAATTATTGAATGCGAGAATTGTCTGCATAACGCCAAGCTTGCGATAAACGCCGATCATATCCAGATTGCGTTCAAAGCACCGCATGCCTTCGAATTGAAAACAAACCGCCAGTTTGTCAGCGCGCTTTGCAGCCAGTATGTCATTGACTGATTCTGCGAGGACATATTTATCAGCATGGGCAAGAATTTTCGCGCGAGCCCATGCTAACAGTTTAATCGCTTCGGAAATGGTATGATTGTCCCCGGCCAGCGTGACCCCTAGGGCGTTGACCCCTGCTTGTGCAAAGCGGTCAAGCTTCTCCCAGCCATTGTCATAAGAATCTAAACCGATAAGGTCGACGGGCCAGACATTATCCCAAACAAGCGCCTTATGAACAATTGCCTGAGCTTCGTC
Organism: Pseudomonadota bacterium; assembly: GCA_039183635.1. GTDB lineage: Bacteria > Pseudomonadota > Alphaproteobacteria > Caulobacterales > Parvularculaceae > JBCDBL01. The sequence continues at coordinate 1,954 of JBCDBL010000006.1, read as the reverse complement.
AGCATGGCTCGCTATCTTGGACACGTCAAAATCCCTTATAAAGGTGCGATTACGTGGTTTTTCCACTCTAAGGGGGAATAAACGTACTTCTTTTAAATAGCCCGATGGCGGCAGGCTAAGCGTTTGATGAAAGTGTGTTGGCAAAGGATGCCGGCATACTCTCCAACTCTGTCGCCAGGGTTGAGTTCCACCTGTTCAAAAAACCGAACATCGCGATAACCGCTACGATTTCTACAATTTCTTTTTCATTGTAATGAATTTTTAAAACCTCAAAGTCTTCGTCTGTGACGGCGTTTGGCGTCATGCCGGCGCGCATGGCCACATGGATCGCAGCGCGCTCAGCATCGTTGAACTCAGGGCTTTCCTGATAGTTCCACACAGCTTCAATCTTTTCTTTGGATACGCCCGCTTTATGGGCGCTGTGTGCTGTATGGGCCGCGCAGTAAAAACAACCTGCGGCTTTTGACGTTGCTTCGCCGATAAGCCTTTTTAAACCTGGATCAATATCGCCTGGCGCGTAAATGGTGTTGACGAGATTGCCAACAGCTTTGGCGATATCCGGCCGCCACGCAAGGGTTAGGCCTGCATTTGAAATGTAACCTGCTTGTTCTTCTGCTTTGGTAAGCATTTCAGAAAGTTCAGGTACGTCATTTGGGGTCAATGGTGTAATACGGGGCATAGGTTTTACTCATATGTAAGGGCGCATGGCGCGCATAGTCGAATCTGCTCAGAAGGCTACGTTGTGCATGAGACAGCTTAAGGTCCGCTTTCATAGGTTTTAGAAAAAACCGACAAAGCCTGACGGTTCAGACAGCTTAAAATATAAATGACATAGGGCGTGAAAAGAACGTAGTAAGACTCACGCATGTTTACGCAGCTCGGATCTTTTTCAGATTTCATGCCGATAAAGAGTTTTTTAGGGTTAGGAGATAGGGGCATTTGTTTATTGTTTTTCTTTTAACCGCTTGCTTGGTTGCGCCTTAACCTGGAAATAGTGTCGTTAGACTTCATAACCCATAGAACTCGTTAGTCCGCCATCAACAAGAAGCTCCGTACCAGTGATGTAACGTGCGTCATCCGATGCAAGGAACGCCGCGGCGTTGGCGATGTCCCAGGCGTCGCCCATACGGCCAAGAGGAACGGCTGCGCTGCGTTTTGCCCGCATTTTTTCGATTTCCCCACTTACGGTGTCAGTGTAAGCGGCGACAATTGTCGGGGTGTCCATGTATCCTGGCACGACGACATTGGCGCGAATGTTATAAGCGGCGTTCTCTAGCGCTATGGATCTTGTAAGTTGTACAACAGCTGCTTTAGCGCTGGCGTAGGATGGCATTGATACGCCTACCCATCGCCGATCAGCTATTGAGGAGGTGTTGACAATGGCGCCGCCTCCATTGGCCTTCATTAAGGCAATGGCGCTACGGCAAGTTAAAAACGTGCTGTTCAGGTTTATTGCTATGCCGCTTTCCCATTCCTCAAGTGAATGTTCGGCAACGGGTTTAATGAGGGTCACGCCAACATTGTTGTGCAGGACATCAACTCTGCCATAGGTGTCTTGGACGAATTTGAAAAACTCCTCGACGCTCTCCTGGGAGCACACATCGACATCTTTCGCAGAACAGACGCCGCCCTCTTTTTCAATAATTCCCTGTGTTTCTTGCGCAGCTTCCAGGTTGATGTCGCCCGCGACCACAGTTGCGCCTTCCCGAGCGTAGACCAGGGCTGCAGCTTTGCCGTTTCCCCAGCCCGGACCTATAGACCCCGCACCGGCGACAACGACGACTTTATCTTTGAAACGAGCCATTTATCCCTTCCAACTTAATTTGATGGCGGCAAAGTAGGGCAGGTTTCTTTGCTCCGGAAGGCTTAAGAGTGCATCGATTGGGATGTTTTTGTTGCTGATCAGCGCTGAAGCCCTGCAGCTTGATGCATGAATGCAACTATTTTTATGTAT
>JBCDBL010000005.1:0-61833 GCA_039183635.1 Pseudomonadota bacterium | reverse complement strand
GTGCATAAATGTCGGTTTTTATAATTATGTATACAGATTTTATAAAAATAGAGCATAGCACGACAAAAATGGGTCGCGCTTAAAACTACAAAATGATGATTAACTTCAGTATTGTCGGCTATGGAAGTAAAATCCGGATCGACTCGCCGTCTGGACCAAGACGGTAATAATATTTGTCATCATGATGATAATGGATAGCGGCTGGTTCTGGCGCTGGCGGGCGAAGGTGCGGCTCCCCGCGCCAAGCCCATGCCGCCACGGGGCAGACAGCAACGGGACCATCGCTGCCTTCAGGGATTATATCCGACGGCCGGTCAACCAAAGCGGGGCAATGTTCTGGATGAAAACGCCATTTCGCGTTCGCCGGCGCTGCTAACAGCCCGCAAGCCGCAAGGCTGAGAATACTGGCGAAGACTTTCCTGTTTAAGGGCATAACTATTACTCCTGTTCATCAAGCGCCTTTTTGATGGCGCCCCGTTTTATGCACGAACTACGCGCCAGTCATCCTTTGATGCAATATTCTTTATACGGTTATAAATATGCTGTGCGTCTTGTTCCCACTTAAACAGACGGGCCTTGCCACGCACTGTCGTTACTTCGACCTTGTCGCCACGCAACGTGAACCCAACGAACCAATCGCTCTCCCTGCCGCCCCCTGGATCAATACGAGCAATTAAAAACATGAGACTTCTCAGCTATTCTCATCTCAGCTGAGATTCCTGATCATAACGCCCATTGTGGAATCGTCTTTGCCGCCGGCTTCAGACATTGCAGAATTGGCCGCTTGCATGCTCTGCGCCGCACTCTCGACCGCTTCTTTAAATTCCTGCTGAAAGCCTTGATAAAGCTGTGCAAACTTGTCGGACTTTACGTTACGCGCTTCCAGGTTGGTATCGACCCCCTTACCGATAGCGTCAAGCACACCTGATAAACCTCCGCCGGCGCCTGACAAGGCTTGCGTTTTCGCCATGGCGAGATGGCCGTCAACGCCTTTTTGAAATGCGCACGCCGTCGACCCGACACTAAAAGCGCACCCGACCAAAGCAGAAGTGATTCCAAACCCCATCGCAGCATCCGCCTGATCATGCATATTATCAATTTTATCATCGACCGACTTCACATACTCCTGGCGTGCATGTTTCATCATTCCATGCTCTTGCTCCCGCAAATTGGACATTAGCCCGTGTAACTTCGTCATCAACGTCTTCACCAGGGTCAAAGCGTCAACGCTGCTGTCGAAATTCGTAGCAGCGACGCGACCAAGTTCCTGCATACCTTGTGCAGCATTGGGACCCGGCGGGGCAATACCGTGCACCTGCTTCGGAATGCTCCCACCGCGCACCTCGATATGCGATGTTTTCAATCGAAGGTCTATAATCCCTGTACCAACCTTATTGATAGGTTCGTTTCGGCCAATGTTTTGTGGTGCTGGCTGACCGGCTGACTCAATATGGCCCGGTCCGGGCCTGACAATCGGCGTATCACTCATTACTATGCCCTTTCATCGAGGCTAAACGGCTTGCGATGTATTGGCGCCGAGGTTACTGGCGACTGAGATACTCGCATTGTGCAATTTATTCTGGGATTCCATCGCAGCCTTGGTTGCTTCTTTCGCCTGCGTAACCTGGTCGCTTAGACGTGCAACCAATTCATTCAACAAGCTTCGTTGCAACGTTAGGTCTCTGTTGACTTTCTGGAGGTCTGCATTGGTGTTGATTGATGCACCGCTCAGCACCGCTATATTGACCTTGTCGACAGTCTGCTTCGTGGTCGCAACGCCTTCCATAGCATGCCCCATGCGAGACGCTTTATTGCCAAAAGCTTCAGCTACTTCAAATTTATCAGCTTTACTCAGCTTGTCCGCCGTTTTCGCGCCATTCGCTGCGCCACCAGACGCTCCGTTAGCCGACTTTGCGGCCGCTTGTCCCACATCAACAGCTTCATCTGCGGCTTGCCGGTTTTTCACAAGAACCCTGGAAGCATCGGATAGACCCTGAACGAGATCATCCGCCATTTGCTGGCTGGAAGACGCCCCCGACATGGAAGAGCCCGTCTTACCCGCCACTTCGGCGGTTTTATCCGCCACATCCACTGATTTAGACGCGCCGCTACCAGCCTTCGTCGCACCTTTAGCGATCTCCTCACCACCTTCCGTAAGGGCTGTCGCCGACCGAGACGCCGCCACCAACCCGCCGAGGCTCAAAGCGATTTGAATCGCAAACATGGAGTAGTTTAAAGCTTTCGCTGCTTCGGGATCATCCTTAGAGAGCTTATCATAGGCCCCCGCAGATGTTGCGATTTGATTGCCGAGCCCGACGCCCGTACTCAAAATCATACAACTGGCGGCGACAGGGCCAAGCGACCCCATGGAGGCGGCGGTAATCAATGCGCCAGCGGCAGTGCCGATCCACCCCCATGTTTCAGCGCTTTTTTGCTGCGCCTTCATTTTCTTCTGCATGCGTTCGACCTTGTCGAACATTTTTTCACGATCTTCTGACCTCTGTTCGATTAAATCCTTGTCGTTTTCGATCATGCCATCGGAAATTTTGACGCGCTCCCCCTGGAGAGCATCGGCCATGGTCGTCAGTTGCAACATCATTTCCGTCAAGCTCATTGGCCTGGGCGCTTGCGGTGCATGATTGACGGCCAGCGTTCCAATAACAGAACGTTCACCGCCTTCCTGCCTGTGCTCGATCGTAAGAACCTGCTCGCCCGGCGCATCGCGGCCAACGCCAAATTTATTACTATTGCTGATCGTTTCGGCGTTGTAACCGGTATCAACATTTTGTGTTGAGAGCGACGGGTCCGTGATTGACGGCATGTCACCCCGCCTTCTTGGCGTCCACGCCAGCAACGTTCGCAGTAATCATTCCAAGGATCGCTTCTGCGCGCTTTCGCCCGGCAGCCTGCTCCTCACTATCGCCGCAAAGCTTGATGCCATGGTTAAGCGCTTCAATAGCGGTATCGACGTCACCGTCCGCAAGGTAGCAATCCGCTGCGCGCAAGGGCGGGACAGGATCGTCGTCCTCGATCATCCCCGCCATCCCGTAAGCCGCACCCGCCGCGCCATAGTCTTTCGCGCCAAACCGACAAGCGCCAAGCGCCATCCAGTATTTATAGTTTAAATGATCAAACATCGTCAGGAAAACGAACAGGCGATGCGCCTCGTCAAACCGATTGGCCTGGAATTCATTATAAGCGACCGCGTAAACAGCCTCCATGGAACTGTCAGTCAATCCATGCGCGTCTTTTAAAACAAGCTCGCCTTTCAGTGCCGAAACAGCATGATCAGCGACCTTCTCATTCGCAATGCCGGGAATGACCTCGCCAAAACGCTCAACGGCTGCTCGAATATCCTCTTCCGTTAATTCAATCTCTGCTGCCATTGGGATGACCCCCATCTCTTTATCCATTAGCTGCGGAGGTTTCCGGTCACCGACTGCATCATCGAATGCCATTTCGATTCAAAGTTCGTAAGCATTGAAACCGCCTCTTGATACTTGTTCATTTGTTGTTGCAGCTTCGTCGCATCCGATGCCGATTCGGAATTCAGCGTATCGTTTTTCGCGCCGATGCTATCCATCAAATGATTGATATCTGCGCTGCTGATCTTCGTCAGATCAGTGCTATCAGTGGTGAGGCCTTGCTCATGAAGATAACCAGCGAGCGAAACATCATTGCCATTTCCATCAGGAAACGTCATGCCAGCGAGGTTTACTGTGGAGCCATCGTCCGGAAGGTTGGTCCGTAACTGGATCATTGCGTTTGTGTTTGTCGCAATCGCCTTGTTTTGCTGATCAACGCGCTCTGCAAATTCCCGCACTTGACCATCAAGACTATCCACACGATCGGACATCACCTGAAACATCAGTGAACCGAGGTCAATTGTACTAATATCGCTAAAGCCTAAGACCTCAACAAAATCCGGGCCAATCATATCGCCAGGGCCGAACTGACCGCCCGGCACGCCGAAATCACAGCCCGCCATGTTGGGTCGGCCGTGCTCTGGACCACCGGCAGGGCCATGTGCAGGACCATGAGCGGGGCCATGAGGGCCGCCAGGTGGCGGTGAAGCCCCCCAACCACTGCCAAGCCCAGCAAGAAAATCGGCCATAGCATTTTTCTGGGTGCTATTCATATCGTTATAGTCGGGAATATCGCCCAATGCGGCCGTCATCGCATGGTGGCCAGAATCAAAGTTCCAGGACGTGAATTGTTGCACCCACCCCTGCTGCCCCGACTCCATATTTTGTAAAAAGTATGCAAGCCTGGCCTGGTCCGGATTTGGCGAGTCAAACGTATCTTTCAGTTTCCCCTTCTTAAAGTCGCTCGAGGTAAGCTCCTCAGGGCGCTCAGACATAACGGAGCGCGCAAAGTCTCGATCATGCGGGCATAATGAGAAGAAATTCTGCAAACCTCGCGTAATTTCAGTTCTGCTATCTGCTCCATTTGCAAACAGACCGCCCGCTACGATCAACATATCCGCGTCTTGCTGCGAGATTAGTCCTTTATCAGCAGCATACTGCATGAGTTCTGGCGGATATTTCGTGGATAGCGTCTCGAGCTTATGAAATTCCTTTTTGCCAATCTTTTCGCCGCTCGTCGCCTTCAATATAATGTCGGCAAATTCACCTTTCTCATCCCACTTGTCGAGCCTGTCTAGGCCTTTATCACCGACGGCCTCCAGCAAGCTTATTAGTTGCGGGTCCATCTCCATATTTTCTGCAATATGGTGGTGATGGTTATGCTGAACATTTCCGTTGACGTTGTGGACCATGATCTATTCCTAAGTCTTGCCTTTTGCGCGTTGCGCGTTCCTGACTAGCCCGCCAAGTTCCGTCTAATGGACATGTCGAGTGAATTGAATTTCGATTGCAGGTTGGTTTGCATTGTTGTCGCCTGATTATACTTATCCATCACCTGCTGAAGCTTTGTCATAGCCTGCGATGAATCCGACGATAAAATATCGGACTTCTCTTTCAGGCTAGACAACATTTCTTGCACTTCAGTGGGATTCATACTGTTGAGTTTGTCTTCGCTTGCGACACCCTGCTCAGATAAAAATTGTGAAAGACTAACGTCTTTACCTGAGGCGTCTGTAAACGTTGCTTCAGAGAAATTTGATTTCCCTTTGGTCTTCGAAACCTCCCGAACTTCCGCCATTGCATTGGTAAGCGTTTTTAACTCGTCATTCTTCTTTTGAACACCATCAGCATAGGAACGTACTTGATTGTCGAGTGTTGAAACGCGATCAGCCATCACCTGATACATCAAGGTCGCCAACGCTACGACTTCCTCATGATCGAAACCCATCTGTTTGAAGTCATCGGGTCCCTTTATATCAACAGGCTGTCCTCCTGGGCCGTGACCGACGCCCAAATGATGAAAGTAGTCCAACAAATTATTCTGCTGGTGCGCATCTAATTTGCGAAATGTTGGAAGCTCAGAAAACGCCGACATCAGTGCATCGCGAGACGTATCGAAATTTCCCGCCATGTAATTTTGCACATTATCGTGACCTTGAGGGCGATTGGCCGTCAGAAACACCACCATGCGTTCTTGCGCCGGGTTTAAGTCTTCTTCTTTCGATTTGAATTTTACCTTATCGTCGCGAATGCCAAGGAACCCCGTACGCGTTTCCGCTTTCACGACGCGATGAGAGTCACGGTCCGCGAAAGTTTCCGCGCAATATTTTTGAGCATCGGGCGTCATACTAAGATAGGTGCTCAGGCCCCGCCCTTTAGCGTCTCCTGTCATGCCTGCATCTTTTAAGGCGTCCGCCACAACAAGAAAATCAGCCGTTTCTTTCGAAATCTTTCCTCGTTCAACAAGTGTCTTCAGCTCATCGGGAGATAGTGCTTCTGCAATTTTTTCTAACTGCTCGTGCTGCTTTGCCGTCAAACCTTCTCCAGTTTGAATGTTCTGCATCATTCCTTCAATTTTGCCGTTTTTGTCGTTGTCAATGACACGATCGAGCAACTTGTCGAAATGCTTGTCAATTTTCTTATGTATCGCGTCTCCGCCTATTGCATTGCCAATAAAATCTAATTCGTTCGCGTTCTTTACATCGACTCTGGCATCGATAACATCGGCTCTGCCCGACATGGAGGATATATCGTTACCGCTCATTACTGCTACCTCTCACGATCTGCTTATAAAGTTCAATGCTCATTACCAATACGCGCTCTTACAGTCTTACTCGGGCGCGTTTCGCCTTTTTCTTTTTTGGCTTTTTCGGCGCAGTCGCTGTTGCTTCTTCTTTTCTCATTTGCGCACCAAGCGCCGCTATGCCAGTCTTAACCGCGATCTCAGACAAAGCTTGTCGCGAAAGCCCGTGTTTTTCGAAGAGCGCATCTGTGCCCTCGACCAGGTCTCGAGCTTTGCCGAGCAGCGCATCCATATCAGCAATTTTTTGTTGCGTCGCCGCCGCGCCTCTCCCGGATTCCATATTGATACATCCTTCTTTATACTAATTTTTCATATCACAAATAGTGCAGCCCTTAATTACAAAAGCACTCTTTATGCAAACGGTTAAAAGAAAGTGAGAAATAAATAAAAAACCAAAAATATTTATAGTAGATGAGATTTCTGTATAAGGAGTTATGAAAAAACTCCTGTTTTCCCATAGATTAAAAGAAAATTTTTTAAATGTGATGAGACCTCAAGGCAACGCACAAAAATTAATTCGCAACGTTTCCTTGAGACATTGTAAAGTAAGCAAGGCGCCCTTAGGGTTCTTCGAAACATCTGCCTTGTCATGCAACAAGCGCCCAAAGAATGTGTGACTTGCTACTTACGCAATCACATATATTCTTCGTTTGCTTACGCAGCCATTATTCCTCCACACTTGTTCACATAGTATATTTTTTAAACATCTTATGTGTACATATGAAATATTAATAGGTAAGGGAATCGCCTTATAAGGAAATGCTAAAATGATTTACTTCATCGGTAGTTAAGACCTTTTGGATAAACTTAATTTGTAACTTTAATATTTTATACTAAAACCCACACCTATTCCAAAAGAAACCGAGTCGAGAGAATTAACGAAAAAGAGTTTCGAAAAATGCGCTTCTCTCAGGACGCAAAAACGGCCCTAGAAAAGCGGGCGGCCGTATTCGCGCTGAAGCTTTTAAGCGCCATGGCCGGCTGCGCCACACACACGCCACAGCCGCCCGGTGAGAGCTCCAATTTTGAACAATACAAAACCGAAAAGTCAGCAACTACGGTCAACCATAAACCATCATATTCGCTTAACACGGACGAAAAAGACATCCAATCACCATTGCGCATAACGCGAAAAACGGGATCAGGACAATTTTTAAATACTACGAAGACTTCACCACCTGAGTTTATTGACACAGACCCAGAGGCGCTGGACAAATTTAATGTTAATATGATTGAAGTACCCATTGAACAAGCCGCCGACGCCCTGCTGCGCGATACGCTTGGGTTAAGTTATCTGGTTACACCAGGCACGACTGGAACAGTAACTATACGGACAGCATGGCCTTTAAGTCGAGCCGCGCTATTTGACGCTTTCCAAAGTGCGTTAGAGATGAATGGCTTTTCAGTTCAACGTGAAAATGATACATACATAGTCTCTGGACAAGATGACTCCATGAAGCGTTTTCTTGTCGGTGCGCAATCTGCTGATGCAGTAAACGGCGTCCATGTTGTACCGCTTGAATTTATCGCAGCTGCAGAAATGCTGAAAATTTTGCAGCCAATCGCCACGAACGCTTTAGAAATCAGTCCCAATATAGACAGAAACATACTCCTCATTTCGGGTTCACGCGAAAACGTGCGTGCTGCGCTAGATGCGGTTGAGCTTTTCGACGTAAATGTCATGCAAGGTAAATCGGTTTCGCGCGTTGAACTGACATCCGCCAACCCTACAGCTGTGGCCGCCGAACTGTCTGTGATTTTTGGCGCAGGTCCTGGCGGAGCACTATACGGCGTCATTGAATTCATTCCAAATAATGTACTGGGATCAATTTTGATCATATCTTCAAGCCCACAATATGCGCGCGATGCAGAGGTATGGATTCAAGGTTACGAAAATTCCATTCGTACAGAGATTTATGAGCTACGTAATCGCTCAGCATCTGATCTGGCTGGTGTGTTAACTGCATTAGTCGCTAGGGAAAGTATGAATGGCGAAACAGCGCCGTCCACGCCAACAACAGCGGACGGCCCCTTAACGCCTGGCGCGGCAGCGGCGTCCTCACAAGGTCCAGGCGTCACGATCGTCGCCGACGAAACAGCCAATGCGATTATTGTTCACGCAACATCCAGTAAGCAGAAAGAGGTTTCTACACTCATTAAGCGCCTTGATGATATAGCGGATCAGGTCCTAATCGAAGCTATGATTGCAGAAGTTCAATTGAATGACAGCTTGAACTTTGGGGTGCGCCACTTTTTTGAGTCCGGCAACTTCACAACCAGCTTTTCCGGCCTGGTCTCTGGCGGCACAAGCGCTCTGTTCCCCGGCGCAAACGCGCTTTTTAACGATGGCGGAACATTAACCGCAGCAATAGATGCATTATCGTCAATAACAAAGGTGAATATTGTCTCCGCCCCTTCTTTGTTGGTGCTCGACAATCGTGAGGCTTTTCTCAATATCGGCGATCAAGTTCCAGTGGTTACGCAGACATCCTCGAGCATAACCGACCCCAATGCGCCTATTGTAAACGCCGTCGAATATCGGGACACTGGCGTCATTCTTCGCGTCAAACCACGTGTTGATAATTCAGGGCGCGTTATCCTCGATATCAGTCAGGAGGTCAGCGACGCTGTTACAACAGATACCTCCGAAATTGATGCGCCTACTATACAACAGCGCACAATATCAACGACAGTCGCAATGGATGATGGACAAAGCCTGATGCTTGGGGGCCTTATTCGACAAAACGATACAAACACCCGCGCCAAAGTACCAGTGATTGGCGATGTTCCGTTGCTAGGCACGCCTTTCAGGCGCACGGAAACTACGAATAGGCGTACTGAATTATTAGTCATTATTACACCACGGGTCGTCCGCAACTCATCTCAAGTACGATCAATTACTGAGGAATATAAAAGAAAACTTTTTGCACCCAACACGCTTATGCAACAGCAACACCACAGCGCCAGCTCGACATTGAAAAGAATTCTTGAGTGACGCGCTTATATGTCACCGGATTCTAAATCCTGTACATAACGCAAGACCTCCGCTACAGATTCAATCATCTCTGAAGGGATATATTGTTCAACTTTGCCCTTTTCAAAGAGACCTCGCGCCACAGGAATGTTTTGCATGATTGGAATACCTTCGTCTTTTGCAATCTGTACAATGCGTTTCGCATACCCTCCCTCCCCCATCGCGGCAACGATAGGCAACGGCGTTTCCCCTTCACGATAGTCAAGCGCAACAGCGACGTGAGTGGGGTTTGTAACAACAACTTTGGAATCACGCGTACGGTCTTCCTGCTGTGATTGCAGCAACTCTTTATGAAGGCTTTTGCGTTTGCCTTTAATATGTGGATCGCCTTCAGATTCCTTATATTCCTGCTTGACCTCATCTTTGGTCATTTTTTGCTGCTTGGTAAATTCCCATTTCTGGAACGCATAGTCTGCCGCAGCGACCAGGATGAAAGCAACAACGGTATAAATGAACACCTGGAGCAGTAAATTGCTAAGTACAGGAATGATGCAAGAAAGTCCACATGGAGGAATTTTGACAAGATCATTCAAACTACTGCGTATAATGAAATATAGTAGAAATGAGAGAAAAGCGATTTTAATTGCTGATTTCAAAAACTCGATCAAGTTTTTCATGCCGAAGATTTTTTTAACCGCAGCGCCCGGGTTGAGGTTATCAAGTTTCGGCTTAAGCGCTTCCTGGCTTACCATGAACCCTGTCTGGCCGACGTTACCAACGACGGCAGCAGCGACGGCAGCGGCGAGCACCGGCACAATAATCTCAGAAGAAACAGAGAACACTTCGTGAAGGACCGCGTCGACCGCCCCCTTGAACTCCGCTTCATAAAAGTTAGTGGGAAATACAATCATATCGGACAGCTTCTCCATAAAGGAGGCCATCATTCCCATAAAGACGGCAAAGATCACCGCCATCTGGACAGCGGATGCAACATCCTTACTTTTTGCAACCTGCCCCTTCTTGCGGGCGTCTCTAAGTTTTTTCGGAGTTGGCTCTTCTGTTTTCTCACTCATTGCAGCAAATCCTGCAATACCCAGATATGACCTGGCATATCTTCAAAAAAGCTCATCCAAACGCTTGAGACATAAACAAGTGACAGCATAAGAAGAAGCATGCCGACGGCGCTTTTAACCGGCATCGACAGGAAGAAAACATTCAGTTGCGGCGCAAAACGGCTCACCAGTCCTAGAGCAAATTCAGAAAGGAACATTGCAATCAGAGCCGGGGCGGCGAGCAATATCGCTAAAGCGAGAATACTGTCCATGAGGGAAAGAAAATGGAGCGCCCCTTCCATTGTCAAGTTCGGATAAAAGGTTGCGACCGGGAAAGCCAGATAACTGTTATAGAAAGCGCGCAACATAAAAAAGACGCCACCGCTAATATAGAAGAATACCGTCAGTACCTGCATCATGAAAATGCCGAGAGGCGACGTCTGCGTTCCGGTCATCGGATCAATCGAGCTCGCCATGGTGGCGCCGCGCTGATTGTCGATAACAAAGCCCATAGACTGCACACCCCAGAAAATTGTTCCTATAGCAAACCCCATCAGCATACCTATTACTGCTTCTTTTATAATAATACCCAATAAGCTGATGCTTGAAAGTAAAGCAATATCAAGACCAACGCTGTAAACTGGATACATAAAGAGTGTAAAAGCAACAGCGACTGCATTGCGCGCACTGCCAGGCAGCGCCTGGCGTCCAAAGATAGGGATCATGGCGAACATCCCCAGCACGCGTGGCAATCCCAAAGTGAAGATGATGAAGTCGGTTATGAGGTCCGATACGTCCATCAGTTTTTAACTTGGGCGATACTCTTAAAGACAAGGTCTGAATAATTATAGAGCTCACCCCCAAGCCATTGGGCCGTCGCAAAAATAACAATGATCACGACAATGAGCTTAATAGCAAAGGACAACGTCTGTTCCTGAAGCTGCGTTAGCGCTTGAAACAACGCAACAAGCGTGCCGACTCCAGCAGCTGCAATAATCGGCGGCATCGACAGATAAAGCACCAGTAAGAGCATTTGGCTGGCGTAGCTTATGAGTGCGTTTGCGTCCATGGCGCGCCCTTCACTGATATGTCAGAATGAGGCCTTGAATAATTTGTGTCCAGCCATTCAAGAACACAAATAGAAGCAGTTTAAATGGCAGCGAAATCGTCATTGGAGAAACCATCATCATACCCATCGCCAAAAGTATATTCGATATGATTAAATCAATGGCGATAAAAGGCAGATAAAGGAGAAAACCAATCTGAAAAGCAGAATTTAGCTCACTCAACATGAAAGAAGGAATAAGAATAAGGTAATTGTCTTCATTCGCACTGTCGCGCATCTCTGGCGGCCATACCTGGCGGGCCATATCCACAAAAAAACCTTTTGCCGTGGACGAGGCGTGCTGCGCCAGAAAGTCTCGAAACGGCTGGCTTGCTGCTTCAGTCAATTGCGCCAGCGCCGCGGCGTCAAGTTCAGCCGGATTAATTTGCTGAAATTCGTCAAAGACTACGGTTCCAACAGGCGCCATGATAAAAACCGTGAGGATCAACGCCATGCCGTTCAGAACCATGTTGGGCGGAATTTGCTGTACGCCCAACGCCTGACGAATGAGCGAGAACACAATCACCAGCTTTACAAAGGACGTCCCCATCACAACGATAAAGGGAAGAACGCCAACGGCCCCGACAACGCCAATGAGCACCACCGGGTCTGGAAGATTAGGCATGGGAGCTTCCCTTCAGACTTACAATCCGAACCCCAAGACGTTCCGCAATTTGAACGATTTCGCCGCGCCCGATTTCCTGCCCGCCTGCAATGATCGCAACTTCAGCCCCCGGCTTTTCTTCAAGTTTGAAAATGTAGCCTGGCGCAAGCGTACGAAGATCTGCAATCCGCACCATTCCATGGCCTAGATTGAAGTCAACGTTGATGTTCAGTTCATCTGTGTCAACACAGCCGGAGCTCTGAACAGCATCTTCCGCACTAAAATCCTTTTCCCCCTCTAAACAGACGTCGCCATCACCGTCTTCTTCCTCGGTTTCGTCTTCATACTCGTCCGCATCATCTTCGTTGTCAGAAAGCTCCCCTTCCGGCTTAGCGTCATCCATGTCCGGTTCCTCGTCCGGTGTTTGCGCTTCAGGAGATTCAACTTCACTCTCGGCCATCGTTGTTTCCTTTCAATTCCTCGAACGTGACAGTGGACCCATCACGCCTTCCTGTCCCTAAAAGCGCTTTCATATCGCTGGCGATGAGCGAAACCTGGTCAGGCGGATAATCTTCAGGCAAGAGCACAACGTCGCCGCAACTAAGATCGGCAAGATCGCCTGCCGTTAAAGCTGTGCGCCAAAAGCGTGCTTCAATTTTAACTGGAACGTTTTCCGCCTCGTTCCAGGCATTGACGCTCGGAGCGGCGGTAAGCGCACGCATCACTGCACCCAGACTGAAAGGGCAAGCATATAACATGGCGATTGGTGTTAAATTATCACTTATGACTTCATGTATTATAAGAGAAATCCAGTCTGTAGGCGTATTGCCTTCTCGTCTTTCCAATGCAAACGGCAGATTGAGGAAAGCAGCAAAACCGGCCAGAACAGGACGCAAAGCCGTTTCTACGACAGCCATAATAAGCGTGTCCGGCAGCTCACGAATTCTAATATCTGCGGCAAGTTTCGGTAATAAGTCATGGAGCTGATCATCACTTACTGCGATCATCATGTCGCAATCGCCGATCTTGCAACGCAAGACAAGCTCAGACGCATCTAACGCCGCCGTCGGCATTGAAAGTGCAAAGCGGCGCTCTTCATTCATAATCGTTGCGCTAAAACCTGTCTCACGCGACAAAAGGCTATTGCCAAGCGCGATCGCTTGCGGCGCGACACGAGAAAAGACGGCGCGTTCAAAAGCTTCTGAAGGTTCAAGCATCGTCGCCCTCTTCTTCCGCCTCTGCCTCATATTGGTTGCGCGAACGGCCGTCTTCCGGCTGCCCGTCACGATCTGCATCATGCTCGTTTATATCGACGGATACGTTCTCACCGGTTGCATGTTGAAGCCTCTGGACAAGATCGCCGCGCGTCTCTGCAAGGCGGGCCGCCACTTCAGGCGACGGCGCATCAAAGATAACGCTCAATCCGTTTGCATCCTGACGCATAGTGATGACGGCGCCTTGCAGCTTGTTCATGCTAAGCTCAATGCGAACTTCGGCCCCGCCAGAGTCCGGCTTGGATGCGAGAATTCTGTTCGCAAGCTTGTCCGCGAGGTCGCCAAGGGACTCACGCGGAGCCGGCGTGGCCGCTACAGTTTCCGCAGCGCCGCCGGCCAATTGCGCAGCCGCCATCCCGCTTGTCGACAGCTGATTAACAAGACCGCTGTCGCCTCCATCTTTATTTTGGCCTAAAGACTGAAGTTGCGCAGGCCCGGCTGCAGTTTGTCCCGGCAGCGTTAGAGCGCCAGGCTGCGCGCCTGCACCAAGTGTTGAGGTTTGAGTGGGCGCAGCTTGGCCGGCTGGTCCTGGTTGGGCCCCTTGTCCCGGTTGAGCAGACCCTCCGGGCAGCGCGCCTGTTCCAGTTGCGGATGAGTTCGCAGGCGTAGGCTGACCCGTTTGTCCGGATTGGGCCGGAGCACCCGCGGCTGGTTTCAACGAGCTTGAAAACTGATCGGCTTCTGCAGACGACACAGCACGGCGCTGCGCCGGCTTCGCCGCCGCTGGTTCCGACTCAGTGGTTTGAGATCCGCCTGCGGCGTTATTTCCTTCTATCCCGCTCATTCATCACCGCCGTTTTGAGCTTGAGCAGCCTGTTGTTGCTGGAACAACTGCTCCAGATACTCGGTCGGATTCTGACCCGGCGCCGGTCCGTTAGACCCGGGCTGCGCAGGCCCAGCGGCGCCAGCCGCCTGCTGTTGGTCAGACAACTGCTGGAGAAGCTCCATAATGTCCTCACCAGGCGCTGGTCCAGTGGATCCGGGTTGTGCAGGCCCCCCGACGAGAGCCGGCAGTGAACTGAGGTCTGGCAGTTGACCAGCCGTCTGCTGCTGATTGAACAACTGCTGGAGCTGCTCCATAATGTCCTGGCCAGGCGTCTGTCCGGACGCACCGGCGACATTACTCTGGGAGCCACCTGACGCCATCAAGTTGGCGAAGTGATCGGCGTCTTCAGACGAAGCGTCCTGAGGTTGCGCTGAGCCTGCTGGCGTCTGGCCCGCCTCGGGGCTTTGAACGCCGCCCGGCATATTGTTTCCGATACTGTTGCTCATGCTCGTGCTCCCATTGCGGCGCGTGCGCCAAGAATAGATTCAACAACTTCCTCAGCTTCCGCATCTTCTTGAAACGCGGCTTCTTTCTTTTCGATTTCCTTTTGCATTTCGACGAACTGTCTGAATTTTTCCGTCGCCGTCATCGCCTTGGAATGATCGTCTTTTGCCCCTTTAAGCGCCTCTTGCGCAGGCGGGACGGTCTTTTGTTCTTCTTCAATTTTTTCTTTCAGGCGCAATTCATCGTCGCGCAACAGACCGACAGCCTGTTTCATCTTATCAAGATCCGAAATATGGACGGGTTCGCCTTTGATCTCCTGAAACAGGCGCGCTTCTTCCGTTATACGGAAGGTGTGATGGGTCTCGAACGCCTCTTCGGCGTCACGAACGGATTTGAGCCGCTCAACAAGGCGCACTTCGGCGACCTTGACGGCGCGACAGGCGGCGTCTTCACGAAATTTTTTTATTCTCAATAAATCTGCAAACATAGAAACTATCTTTATACTTATTAACTAACACTGATGCTTTCGAGTTTTTGGATCGCTTCATCATAAGTTGATTTTTCCCCCAACCCCTGTTGCAGATATTTTTTTATCTCTGGCATTTTCGCAATCGCTTCATCTGCTTCGGGATCAGCGCCCTGCTTATATTCGCCAATTTTCACCAGCAATTCGACTTCCTGGTATTTTGCCATTAGCTTACGGATTTTCTGAGCAGCTTCCGTATGCTCCTTCGGCACGATTGCGTTCATCACACGACTAACGCTGGCCATCACGTCAATTGCCGGGTAATGACTTTCAGCAGCAAGTTTGCGTGACAGAATAATATGTCCGTCAAGAATACTGCGGGTCTCATCCGCAACGGGCTCCGTCATGTCGTCGCCTTCCACCAGCACCGTATATAGCGCCGTGATAAAACCTTTATCCGACTGGCCGACCCGTTCCATCAGTCGGGGCAACGTTGCAAACACAGAGGGCGGGAATCCACGCCGCGTGGGCGGCTCGCCCGCAGCAAGCCCGATTTCGCGTAAGGCGCGCGCGAAGCGGGTAACCGAATCCATGAGGAGTAATACGCGCATTCCCTGGTCGCGCATATATTCCGCTACGGCGGTCGCCACATAACAAGCTTTAGCGCGCTCCATAGATGGCCGGTCTGAAGTTGCGATAACGAGAACCGATTTTGCTGCTCCCTCAGGGCCAAGATCATGTTCCAGAAACTCGCGCACCTCTCGACCGCGCTCGCCGACAAGGCACAATATGGTGACATCAACGTCAGCACCGCGAACAAGAGTAGAAAGCAAGGTGCTCTTCCCACCGCCTGCAGCCGCAAAGATACCTAAACGCTGACCTTCCCCAACCGTCAGCAAACCATCCAAAACACGCAAGCCCATCGGCATGGGCTTATCAATGATCTTGCGGGACATGGGATCGGGACTGTCATTGTAAACAGAGTAATATGTCTCAATTTCAAGCGGTCCCTTTTCATCGGCATCAAGTGGATCGCCCATACCGTCGAGGACGCGACCAATCAACTTCATGCCAACGCCAACCATATGCGGCTTACCGGTAGGAATAACCTCTGTATGGGATGAAACGCCCTGCATTTCTCCCATAGGCGTCAGCAAAGCCACGCGACCGGCAAAACCGACCACCTCAGCCAATAGCTCAAATCCCGGCGAAGGTCCGCGCAAGATGCACAGCTCCCCCACTTGAGCACTAGGCGCCATGGCTTCGATGATTGTCCCGGTAACACGTAATACACGACCACGTATACTGAGAAGATTTGCGCCCTTGACTGCCGTCTCAAGCTGCTCCGTCATAAAGCGTAGTTCTGGTTGAGCGGCCGCCATGTGCTTTATTTTCGCCCCTGAACCGCCTCAAATGCTTCATCCATCGAATCGCAAATTGTCAAAAGCTTATGAAATCCCGTCAATGTAATGACTTCTTTGACATTATCGGATGGCCGCGCAACGACAAGCGTATGCGAGGAGCCTTCTAAGGCGCGCACCCCGACAAGCAATACGCGCAGACCGGCGCTGCTGACATAATCGATCTGCTCAAAATCAAGAACGATGCCAGTCTCAGCAGCAGAAGCAACCTCAATGAGCCGCCCCTCAAAGTCCGGAGACGTTGTAGCATCAATCCGCCCAGAAACCGTAAGAACTTCTACACTGTTTTTTTGTAAATGCTCGATTTTCATTTTATCCTCAATTTTGTATTTGCGCCCTTTCCACTTCCATTTCTGTAGGCTGTCTCGTAAATGCACTCCCCATTTCTAGATTTCTAAACTGAATTGGTTAGTAGGGCGATAAACATCGTTGCACCATAGTCTCAAACCTACAATTTACTCATATTTCATAAGATATTCACCAATTTAGATTTGTATAAGGAATTACGCAGTACAAGCATATGGATATTTGTGATGGGTATACAGATAGATTCCATCGGACCAACAACTGGATTTGATGAATCCGGACAGACGCAAGGTGAAAAAGCTTCAAGCGGCGCCTATCAAGGTCGTGAAGTTAAAACCATAAATCTAACGTCGTTAGCGCAAGACGCCAGCGAAGAGCTGACAACACATTCAAAACTAAGTGAAAAAAGCAAAAAAGAAGCCGACAAACGCAATGTCCAATCCGGAAGTATGACCGAGAGGCTGGAAAAGCTAATGGAGCTGGCGGAAGTCGGCGAGCTTTTATCAAAGCTCGGCGACCTCGATAAGAATAAACTAGAGCAAGCCATCAGAGCGCTACTGGAACATAAAGAAGGCGATCCGCAACAACTGCGAGAACGCGCCAGACAACACTTTGAAGAGCCAGCACATCAATACGCCTTACTCAAAGCCTATGGTGAAGCGCTAAAACAGCAAAATGCATCATTTGAAGACACAAAGGCTGCAACAGCTGCGTTGGAACAATTAACAGCGTCGGAACACGGCGTGGACATACGGGCGGCCCTAAATATCGGTGAGGTGACGAACCAATACTCCGACACAGGACTTGGCGATCACCAGACATTGCGCAACGCCTACCGTGAGAACATCAAGGACTATCAGAATCTCAATGCAACGCTGGCGGATCTCAGCAAACGATTACCCGGTGAAAAACTGGAGGAAGCAATTACATTCGTAACCCAGGGTCTTTCCGCGGATCTTGCCGTTGAAGGTTCATCGATCGATAAAGAACAGCTGCGCCTCATTATCAATGATATGACGTGGCTTAAATCATCAGCGACGATTCTTAAAAACTGTGAGCTTGTTATGCGAAAAGCGCATGAGCGCGGCGCTAATCCAGCTTTTACTGCTGAGACGCTATGTAACAAAATCGTCTCCCTACAAAGCGCATCGACAGTGCGTCCCGAACAGTTTGCAGAAATACTTGATGATATGGGGCTTGCTAATGACCAGCTTTGAAAATCGGATTGTCCTTCTTACCGATTTGACGGCGCTAATCCGTCTCATCCCCCATGACAATTTCCCAACGGAACAGCGCCGCGATAATTTCATCGCCGCCGCGCAGATGGCGCTGGATAAGGAAATTGAAGCCGAAGAAGAGGCCGAGGAGTATGAAGACGATGATGAGGAGGAGTATGAAGAATGACCGCGATAAGCGACGCCGTAAATGCACTGAATGAGGCGTTTCAACTTTCCCCTCCGTCTCAATTTGACGGCCATATCGTCTTTTCAATAGACGGTATGGGCAGGCTCGATCTTAAAGAACACGGTGATGAATTGGTGATTAGTCTTGCGCGTGAGATTTCAAATGGGGCCGATCGGCTGGCGATTCAACGTACAGCATTACAGTCCGTTCACTATAAGCATGGCCTGGAGCCGCAAGTTCAAGCATCTATGCATAAAAATACGCTTGTTTTTATTTCCCGTCTTAGTGCTGATGAATCTAATGTACCAGCCATCGATCATGCACTGCAACAGCTCCATGAACTCCATGAAAAAGTACGAACCTGAGCGCCTGTCGCAAGACGAATAATAGAAATGAGGTTGCAAAAATGATAAATGAAGCATCACTGATGAACCCGGTCATTGGGATCGAATCCGTCGCACGATACGAAACCGAACGCATGACGCTTCCCCCGAAGAGTGAAGCCAAAGTCGTTGGCGCCAAAATGCAGAATAATCTGCAAATTCTCTACGATAGTAAATCCGTTGACGAACAAGCACGAGAGCTTACGGTGCCGCACTTCAGCGATAATACCATTTTTGTCCCTAATCGTTTCGACGCCGCCATGTACGATACCGCTGACAAAATGCAAACCTATGGTGACGGGCCAGCCACCGCAGAAATGCAGAGCTTAAAAGCAACACGCATGCAATGGCGAGAGAATAATCTCGCCCTCAACATGGCTTGATACAAGGCATGACCCAACAGGAATGGACAGAAAACGACACAAAGGTGCTACAGGTGCTGGCGAGTGTTTTGACAAGTCAGGGCAAAGAAAACCGGGCGGCGACGCTGCTGGAATATGCGCTGGATAAAGAACCTGACAATATCTCAGTCAAGAAAGCGCTTGGCGGTGTCTACACGCTTTTGAACAAGTATGAAGAAGCAGTGTCGATGATAGATGCTGCGCTTGCCGACAATCCGACGCCGGCCGATCTCGACCGACTTTTATTGGTGCGCAGCGAAGCGCTTTGGAAAGGCGGACGCGAAGGGGAAGCACGAGAAATGATGCAGAGATACATTCATCAAAGGCAGGCGTTGTGAACACCAATAAAGCCCAACGCTTGCTAATCGCAGCGACGTCGCGTTCAGATGTCATGCTGGCGGTTCTGATGGTCGGCATTATCTTTATGCTGGTCATTCCACTGCCGACAGCACTAATGGATGCGCTGATCGCCATCAATATCATGATGTCGATGACGCTGATGATGGTGGCGATGTATATCCCCACGCCGCTCGCCTTTTCATCTTTTCCATCCGTACTTCTTGTCACCACCATGTTCCGACTGGCGCTGGCGATTTCGACAACGCGCCTCATCCTTCTTGACGCCGACGCCGGCGACATCATCTTCGCCTTCGGCAATTTCGTCGTACAGGGCAACTTCGTGGTCGGCGCGGTGATTTTTCTAATTATAACCATTGTCCAATTCATGGTGATCACCAAAGGCGCGGAGCGTGTCGCGGAGGTGAGTGCGCGCTTTTCGCTCGACGCGATGCCTGGCAAGCAAATGTCAATTGACGGCGACATGCGTGCGGGCGTTATCGATCTCGACGAAGCAAGGAAACGGCGCTCAAACGTTGAAAAAGAAAGCCAGCTGTTTGGCTCCATGGACGGCGCCATGAAGTTCGTCAAGGGCGACGCGATGGCCGGCCTCATTATCACGGTTGTCAATATCCTCGGCGGCGTCACTATCGGCATGACGCAAATGGGCATGTCGGCCGGCGAAGCCGTTGAGACCTACTCCATTCTTACAATCGGCGACGGGCTTGTTGGGCAAATCCCTGGACTTCTCATCTCTATCACCGCCGGCATCATCGTCACACGGGTAACCACCGAAGACTCAACCAATATGGGTGCGGACATTAGCCGGCAGATTTTAGCACAGCCCAAAGCAGTGATGATCGCCGGCGCCATGATGTTTCTCTTCGGCGTCGTACCAGGCTTCCCAACAACCGTATTCTTTGCCCTCGCTGTCATCTTACTCGCTATGGGCTACCTTCTCAGCATTATCGCTAAACGCAGCGCAGCTGGCGAGGGAGAAGGCGCGATGCCCGCCATGGCCCCGGCGGCGCAGGGCGATCAACCAGGGGGCAAAGCAAAACCAACAACCGATGACGATTTCTCGCTCACCGTACCGCTGCTGATTGATGTGGACGCCTCTTTAGAAGACTCAATCAATGCTGCAGACCTTAACAACGAACTCATCAAGGTGCGGCGCGCCTTATACATGGACCTCGGCGTGCCCTTCCCCGGCATTCACCTGCGATTTAACGAGCGGCTGACCGATGGGCATTATCAGATTTTGATTCAGGAAACGCCGATCACCAGCGGACAGATACGCCCCGATTATGTTCTCGCCCGGGAACAGCCGAGCCAATTCGACATCCTTCAAATTCCATATGAAAACAGCGAGTCTCCCTCACTGCCCGGCCCAACGACTTACTGGGTTGAAAAACAGTATAAGGAACAGGTTCAAAATGCAGGAATCGCAACGCTCGACACGGCTCAAATGCTGACTTACCATCTATCATTTGTCCTGATACGCTATGCGTCGGAGTTCATCGGTATTCAAGAAACGCGGTTTTTGCTGAACCAGATGGAAGAACGTTTCGGCGAATTGGTCAAAGAGGTACAGCGGATCGTCCCGCTCCAGAAAATCACGGAAGTATTGCAACGATTGGTGTCTGAAGAAATCTCTATTCGAGATCTTAGAACCATCATGCAGGCGCTCATCGAATGGGGACAAAAAGAAAAAGATACGGTCCTGTTATGCGAGTACATACGCGGCAGTTTGCGTCGTTACATCAGCTATAAAT
This sequence comes from Pseudomonadota bacterium, assembly GCA_039183635.1. Classification (GTDB taxonomy): domain Bacteria; phylum Pseudomonadota; class Alphaproteobacteria; order Caulobacterales; family Parvularculaceae; genus JBCDBL01. Next base: position 40,894 of record JBCDBL010000005.1, on the reverse strand, counting down.
ACTCAAGCGGACAAAATATTCTGCCAGCATATATTTTGACGCCTGACACTGAAGAAACCATTCGCACAGGTATTCGGCAAACATCAGCTGGCAGCTATCTAGCGCTTGACCCCCGCGTCACACAACAGCTTGTAGATACGATTAAGGATACTGTCGGCGACATCGGCAAGAGTCGGCAACGACCGGTGCTTGTCGTCGCCATGGATATTCGGCGGTATGTGCGTAAGCTGATTGAAAGCGATCTGTACGAGCTGCCGGTGCTTTCCTATCAGGATTTAACCCAAGAGATTACCGTGCAACCGCTGGAGCAGATCTCCGTCGATGTGCAGATCGCAGCCTAACGAGAGGCGTTTCGGACCACGGGGCAAGTCAGTCCTTGCCGTTGCCGCAATATTCCGTCCCACGGTCTGTCAGGATGCGCAGGACAGGTAACTCATACTCTGTGTAGAAGGGAAGTACCTTGTCGTTCAGTAAGTCCGCTGCCGTGATCGGGGTTTTATTGGTGTACAGCTTGGCGTGAGCCACCTTGCAGTAGGTGTCGAGATCCAGTCAACTGGAACGGCAGCAGTGTCAGATCTAATCGGAACTAATGCAACTTAGCTCATCGTCCAATTTTTCAGGACCACCTCACAGTTTGGTATTGCCATTGTTCGGCAGGTATCCCCGAGACAGGTTCGCACCGTTGGGCCTACCTTGGGGGCGATGGCGGGCGTTGCGCTCTAGTCTTGTGGTTGGGAGCGGTTCATTGAGTGCGGTTTTTGGATCTTTCGGCGCCACGGCGTTGCGCACAGGGCCCTGATCTTGCTCTGTACTTGCTCCATTTTGGGGCAGGCGTTGCTCGTTTTCCTGGTCTGGCGCTAGGTCCTGTTGCTCCTCTGTCTCATCACGCTGTCCTGACCGCGCCCCAATTTTTTCGGTTTGTTGGCGCACCTGATTAAAGGCTGGCCCAGTGCTGGGGGGCACTGGCGGCGGGGCAGTCTCGGCATCGCGAGATTCGAAATCTACCAGCTCCACCTTTATAGTATATTTTTTCTCGTTTGAGACATTGGTTTGATTATCTACAACACCATTGTTCGCTATGCTGCTCAGTTCGAAACCTACAGCAACTGCAAGTTTGTCGAGCAGATACGCCCGCTTATCCAAAATGTCATGAACGGCGTTATTCCTTTCGAGAGGAGAATCTGATTCGGAGAGCATTTGCTTGCTATAGCTCTCCATATGCCCACGGAGGCGATTACCGGATGCTATCGCGCTGTCAATCGACTTGCTTAGATCAGACAGCGTCTTCGGATTTTGATCAAGCAAATACGCATCGTAGGTATCGCAAAGCTCAATAATTCTCGTATTGTAGTTTTGTACCGGGCAACCTTTACCTGATTTGACCTCACGTGCGGCGAAATCCTTATCCTGATAAAGAACATCGGGTCCCCATAAATTCTTTTCAAATACGCCGCCAGGCCCCATCTCAATGCGCGCCCAATCGCCCGTCAACGCAAATATGTCATTATCGGCTGGCGCCAGGTCGGCGGCTATCGCGGCCGGCTTCTCATTCTCCGGTAAGAGGCTACTCGCATAGGTGTAATTCAAATTCGCGACGGAAGAGATCTGCTGTGCTAGATTATGATCTTCGTAGGCTACGCCGTTACCGGCTAACGCTTGCAAAACGTCTGAATACTCAAATAGATCTACTATGCAATTGTAGATGTCTGCCGCGAGCTTACGAAATTGGTCAGCAATTGACTGACGCCACGCCTTTGAGACGGATCCAGCCGGGTCATTATCATCCAAAACGGCTTTTTGATTTTGTTCGGCCTCACGCGAAAGATCTCTACTTTTCTTAAACAGGCTTTTGAGTTCTTCGACCGCCGATTTCTTTTGCTCGTAGTTTCCATACTTCAAATCCGATAGGTCTTTTTCTATATTCTTTATCTCTTTGCTCAACCGGGCGCTATTGGAGTTTATGCTGTCGCTCATCGCGACCTTGCCGTAAAGCGCTTGGGTTGCGGCAAATTCCGGGAACTGAGGCTTCTCGCCTGCACCCGCTAAATTGACATTGTACTGAGGCGTCGTCAGCAGACACTCTTTTATGCCCTCAACAGCGCCATTGGTAAGCCCGGTTGTAACGCCGCCCGCTCTTGCGATGATATCATCCGCTTTACTGAGAAAAATATCGTCACCCTTCGCTAATGCATCGGGCCCGAACGCTGCATCCCTTTGGTCAGCATTCATAAATCCTGCAATCTCTTTTAGGTCCGCTGCGACGGCGTTGCGCATGATTTGGTAACCGCTCGCAAGCTTATTCCAATTAGACGAAATATGATTAACCTCGGCTGCCTCTTGTCTAGCTTTTATATCCGAACCGGCAGCACGGTTCGGCGCAGGTCCGGCCGCAGGTCGCGCGACTTCGGGGGCGCAAAGGGCTCCTGCGAGTCCCCTTGCCACCTTAGAATTAAGCATCTCCACGGTTTTATTTGATAATGGTATCACACCGTTCTGGCTTTTGAGACCACTCAAAACATAGTCGCTTATTTTCTGGTTGCCGACTTTCAAGTCCTTATGCTCATGGTCAATGGCCGCTCGAACTTCCGCAATATTAATTTGCATAGCGCGTTTGAGGCTAGGTAACTCGCCCTGCGAACGCGTTGTCGGTTTTTGCAAATTCCCCTGGGCGACATAAAGGGAATGCCCACCACCCGCTGCAGCGGCACTTTTCCCCGCCTTACTTCCTAACTGTTTTTCCCATTCCCGGGAAAGGTGCGAGAATGTTTGATCAGCCTTTACACTTTGCGAATTTATATTGATCGGCATTCTCTAACCTCCGACTCACTCTACTTCTCTATACTTTCAAATTACGGATTAGTTATCTGAAAACATCAGCAGTAGCGCTGTTCATTGTTCCCATCATGAAAAACCGATGTGTCGACTAAAGGCGTTCGCCACACGCGCCGCGTCAATATAAACCTTTAAGCGAAGGAGATTAGCAATTCGTCTGGAGTCATAGTCTCAGAGTCTCACGTCGACAGCCGGCTACAGCAAACATGCGGGTTCGACTATAAATACTACGCTGCTTCTCTTCCGACGGCCAACGCCGGCGGCGCTCCTCGATAATAACCGTTTGCGCCATCGTAACGGGTCAATAATTCTCTTCATATTGACTCTGACGATAAGCTGATCCGAAAACCTCTAAAGGCGTGCTTCAGCGTACGCTTACACCTTTATCGCATTGCACGGAACACCAACGCCAGCCTGCCCGATGTACGAAATACGTCAATCACTATTCCTCTTAGTCAAAATTAGGTTTGGATTGGGTGTCTTTCCGGTTATGATCAATCCAAGGCGTGAAAGTCTTACGAACTTCCTTGAAAGCTTCTTCAGCCACCGTTTCATTGGACTCTTTGTCGGCTGAAAGAGGAAGATCAGGCATCTCATCAATATCATTATCAATAATCTGAGCGCTCTCAGAGCGTTCCTGATTCACTGACCCGGCGTCAGAATAGTATTGGTCTTCACTTTGCTTAATATCGATAAGGGCATCAACGCCCATGGAGATCTGCTGAAGCAAAAAACCCTGATCTGAAAGAAGAAGTTTATCATCATCGGCAAGAAGCCGACTTTTTCCCAAAGCGCTTTCATCCTTACTTTGAGTATACGCCGAAAGCAAAAAGTAAGACTGCAGCGCTGAGTCGAGAGATACCCGAAGATCAAACAGGTAATCAGGGTCTTGCGTCGTCTCAACGATCGAGATCATATCTTTGACCAACTCAATATTCTCATTGTGGGTATCGATCGGGTTGAGAACATCGTCTTTAACTGGATGACTTTGGTAAAGGGATTCCGGCATTTTCAGTTTTCGTTGAAACGGCTCAATTGTCTTCCCGTCCACCTCACCCCCGCGGACTGACGCCTCCATCAACGCATGGATTTCAGTTTCTTCTGGCATGAAACCCTCTGCATGGCGAAAGCCGACGGATCGATCGAGACGATCGCCCTTCGGTAACAGTGACTTGGCAAGGTCGTATGTTTTAACCGTGTGCTTTTTTAATGCCTCGAGTAGCTCCATCACTTCTTCAGAGGGGGAATAATCATTATGGAATGACGCATCTTGCTTAAGCGTATTTACATAGACGCTTATAGCTTCAAATAAAGCCTCAGAGTTATCACACAGCAATTCGGATAACATCTGCGCTCTTTCTTCATCGTATAGAAGGCCGTCCGCTTTGCACTGTTTTAACGATGCGATCGTATTCATGTTGTCTTTTAGGGCCTTGTCGATCGCCATATAGTCATCGAACTCCATATCACGGCTGTTGTAAAATTTCTGCGCAATATCTTTCGCTTTCGCGCCCAGCTCGCGTATACGCGACACCTCTGAGTCAACGGCATTATTCATGCGGACTTTATCATAAAGCCCCTGAAGCATTTTAAAGTTACCGCTTTTATACGTCTCGCTATTCTCATGAATGTCTGCTACTGCCTTCATAGCTTTGTTGATCGAAGCATTGGTCAACCCCATATGCATAACATCAGCTTTTTTAAGAATGCTTTCGGCTTCCGGACGCAAGGAGAGATACTCCGATAACGATGAATCTTGACCAAGATCGAGATCAGGTTTCTCGTCGATCATCTCATTCAACGTACGTCCCTGTGCTGCAGATCTCATATTCGTATGCAGATCCTGCGCAAGGGCGTCGCGCAATGTATTATAACCCGTAACCTTTTCGTGCCACCCCATCTGATATTGGACCGTGGCAGCCTCATTTTTATGATGTTTAACAGCTTCGAGCACATCTTGTCGGCTTGACAATATATCAACTGTAGACTGATCTCCTGTACTTAATGCCGCTTTCAAGGCGACACTCAAAGCTTCCTGCAGCTTCTCCTCGAAATCAGTCAGCATTGTTTCGTCGATCCGGTGTGTGCGATCGGTTGTAAGAAAGCTGTCAAACACATAATCGCCTATTGTTTGATCGCCAATCGTGATTCCTCTGTACTCTTGGTCTATTGCGCTCGCCAGCTGGTGCGCCGCATTGTCGAACTTGTCAAACCGCGCTTTGAGGCGACCATTGGTCAGGGCGATATGCTTATCCCAAAACTCAGAATTATTTTTGACATAGAGCCCCTGACCATCCAGGCGAACGCCTCCCTTGCCGTCCGTCTTTTTAAATTGAGCATGCAGGTCTTTAGCGATTTCGGTAAAATCACGTCCTGCATCTATTCGTACACCACCAGTCATGATACAGCCCTTTTTTGATCGTTCTTGGTCGTTACCGAGATATCCTCTGGCTCTGCTCTCTTATCAGCAGGCGCTTCAGCCAGTTCGTCTATAATTCCACTATCGCCAGAAGACGCAGCTGTTACCACAGGCCAATCCTGTTCCAAGTCGTCCTCTTCTTCCACAATGATGTCGAGCGAACGCTGATATTGGGGTATGGACGCTCGCAACACATTCGACTGCAACGCTTGAAGGCATTCTCTTTGCGCCTTAAGTGCAGGCGTTCCTTCATCATGCCGCCCATGCTTTCCAGTGTTGCGAAATTGATTAATGGATTGAAATGTATTTGTAACGTCTACGTTTAGTTTTAGCGCTTGCGAAACCATCACACTCAACCGTCTAAGGTGCGAACGCATACCAGATTCCCTGAACGAACGAAGCGCACTTTTAAGTTGATCAATTAAATTATTGTACTGCCTAACTGGCTCTTCCAGGTCTTCATGCGACTTCAATCGCTGCGCATCGGAGTGGAAAAGAATGTTCGGCGACTCAACGCGCTCTTCAAGAACCGCAACGTCCTGCCTTGCCAAGCGGGACGGGTCTCTGGCGCCCTGCGAATAAAACGCCTCCATGGCCCGACTGAGAACTTCACTATCATTCGACGGATAGAGCTCCCGCGCCAGGTCGCACACAGCCGCCATCTGCGCTTCTACAGCCTGAATAGCCGGTGCATATGTAGCTTTCGTCGTGCTATAGCGTATTTCGCGTTCCATAAACTGCAGAGTACGCTCACAGCCGCGAGATACTTTTTTCAACTTATTAAACAAACGCAGGCGTTCGGCCTCGTCATCGAACCGCCCCGAAATCAAAAAGCCTTTCACATCATTTAATACACCTTCAATTTTGTTTGTATACGCCTTTTTAGTGAACTGGAACAGATGATATCTGTTGATCGGATCCCCGCCCATGGATTTGATAGCGGCGATAGTTTTTTCGTTCAGGTCATGAATCTGGGAAATCGAGGCGAATATCGTATTATCAAGATCGACGTGATTTCTCAACTGACTGACATGCCCGTTGGAGAGACGTAAACAGCTTAACAGGTACTCAACCTTTGCGATGTTCTGTGATGTCAAGGCTGGCTGATCGGCCGGGAGCAACAACAAAATATTTGCAGCAGCGATACTGGCCACCTCCGTCTCTTTCGGAAAGGTTCCGCTGCTTGTGAGGTCGCCCTTAATAGCTGTGGCGAAGAGACGTTTTGCCTCTCGTTCTTTAGATGTCGATGCAAACGCTGCATTCCCTGGCTGACGCACCTCAGGCGCTGCGGCGTTTCTTAGCAACGGCATATCGCCGCCTACAGATGGCGTCCTCAACGCTAACGCGAGTTCGTTGGCGATCCGTGCTTGCTCAGCCAACTTCTCTGCAAGCCGGTGCGCAGACGATCCCTTAGCTGCATTTTTAAAAAGCGGCCGATTACATAAGTTAGTGAACGAAACGACGCTGTCCATCAGGCGCGTCGCCACCTGCTCCCGCGCATTCGGGTCGAACGCTTGCATGTCATTCAAAAGAGCAGATGCACTCTCAAGGGCGAAGGCGCTATGTTCGATCGTATATCTGATATTCGCCCGCTCCGCCTCGAATTCTGACCCGCCCGCACTTCGTTCTATGAACCTGTTCAGACCATGCGCGACAGGAATTGTCCCCCGCAAAGCCTGCTCAACCGCCTTAAGGTTGCCAAGCTTCTCGACCTGTTCAGTTCCGCACCCCAAACTTTGTAGAATTTGCACAGCCTTCATCAGATTCGAGGGCGCCAAAACATCCGATGACGTCTGCAAATTGGAAACGAACGCCGCAGCAGCCGCCGCCGCGCGGGACCCGAGGCTAGGGTTCGTCGCAAGATCACCAGCAATCGCATTTCGAAGCAAACGGCTTCCTTCTACAATGCGATGGCGCTGGACATGCCGTTCAACAGAAACCACATCATCCGGATTGAGATCACGCGCCTTTAGTATCATTAAATGATCGCGCGCCGCATGTTGCAGATCGACATTTCGCTCTAGCTGCGCCGCAACATCCAGGCCTTCGAGTACGAAATTGTTTACATCGCTGAAATCAAAAGCATCATATGATGAAGCCAGAGTCGCTTTCTGCTCTTCCGTCAGCGTGCTTTTAAGAAGATATTCCTTTTCAGTCGCCGTTAGTTTTTCGTCTATCAGTAATTTTTTTTGTATGCCATCCAAATGATATGGGAATTTAATATTCTCATTACGAATTTGAGGGTCGTATAGCTGTTGTTCAATTCTCTTATGCTCTTTAGACGCCCATAAATCAGGGCTGATAACCTTTATGTCACCGTTATTCACCCTTGACGTAAGCGCTGCTTTCTGTTCTTCCGTCATTGTACTGTGAAGGAGATGCTCTTTTTCAGTTGATGTCAGCTTCTCACCCAATAGCGCTTTTTTCTCTATTGAGTTTAGTTCATACGGAAACTCAACATCCTTATTTTCAAGGTGCTTATCCCGACCAAGTTCTTCAATTCTTTGCCGCTCACGAAACGCCCATACGTCAAGTTTACGCGACTTAGCACGCGACAGCGCATAGTCGCCAAGTGTTTGACCTTTGGGCCGTAAGCGCGGGAACTCGCGGTTAATCGCCTCCTTAAGATGATCTTCGATTTCCCGCCCAGCGGCCATCATTTTCTCGCGCTTGTCGTGAAAAACCTCCTTATGGCGAATGGCATCCTCAGGCGCCAGATTGAAAGCGCCGTTTGAAACGTAAAGGCCTTTAGCCTTCGACAAGCAAAGATCACCGGAGCAACTCTTGGCAAGAAACTGATCGCGAATTTCCGGTTCAATTTCTGTAAATTGTCGGCTGGGATCAATTCCTACACGTGAGGGCATAAACCACCTCCCTTACCAATGTCGCAAGCGACGCCGTGCGTAGCTTTTTTTCTTAAAACACGCATAGAAAACATTAATTCGTACACGCAAAGTACTTTTTGTACAATGCGAACCAGTTTATAATCTTCTCGCTTATCCATGCTTCACACTACAATTTCGATATGCCGCTAGTATTACTCGGCTCCAATATCTTCCTCATCGTGAGAACTAGCGTTCTGGTTTAAGCCAGTATTCAACCAATCCCCATTATGGATGTCATTGCTAGCGTTACTGACATCTACCTCTGTTTTGTCGCCTGCATTGGCGGGATCAAGACTTTCATCCGCGTTGATGTTCAATATTGAGGCGACGTTGGCGCGCTCAAATACTTCTTCAGCATTTGACTGAGAACCGGCGTAATTTGATGGTGGAGGTGTTATACTGGGTGCGCGTTGGATGCCTTGTTGCTTCAGCGCTTGCACATAAGCCAACTGAAAGTTCAGGTGGTTGCGCTGTATTATAGTACGCTTAAAGCTATTTTCCGCAGCCTCTTCGCGGAAGGCCTGGTCTAGCCCGCGGATGGCTGCAGCGCGCCAAAAGCTGTTAATCATAGCGTCATTTTGAATTAGCGCCATCGTCAACGCTTGTTCAACATGCCCCAAAGTGGCCTCAGGATCACGTTGTTCGTAGTCGCCCCAAAGCATTTGGCTCTCCTTCAGAGTTTTATTGTATGCTTCTGTAACTTCCTTAAACGTATCACTTGCTTGTCGCGTTGGCGCATTCCACAAGGTTGTTGGAATAGTCGCACTCGCAGACTCCATTGCGTAGAGTGAGTCTTCTAACGGGTATTTGGAAAGAAGGTCGCGAAGATCAGTACGGCTATTCGCACCGTTGGCCCCCGGTGCAAAGTTCCATAACGACGCGGCAAGCCCAAGGACTTCTATTTCATGTTCAGCCCGATGCATTGAGGCCGCTTTGCGATTCGGAAAACCAGAACGGTTCATCTCCGACATGGCATCACTTACCCGAAAACAATTCTGTTCAAGCCGAGCCGCAAGATCACCAACCTTGTCTTGATCATTTAAGTCTACCGGAAATGATAAGTTCCCAAGATCTCTTAGGATGGCGCGCCGCTCGCTGATAGCCTCCTCAAGCGCCAGTCGCGCCTCGCCTGAAAAATGCTGTGCAAACTTTGGAAGCGTTTGATTTAAACGCTCAATATGATGGCTCGCCGTATTAATCCTTTGGCGAATGTCAAGAAGATCGAGGAGATTGCCCGTTCGCACGCCTCCAGTGATTGACGGGAGGCCATTCGCCATTTCGTTAGCAACGGCATTGAGAGACGACGTGGTTAAGCCATGACGCAGATCGACGTTCGATAAGATCTCGTTCGCACGCGCCGTCGCCGCCGCAGGCTTATCCTGATAATATTTGTGCTTGCGCACATCGTGATGGACGGCATCTTTTAAAAGAGCTTCCCCGACCTTAATTGAGGCATTGCTTTGCGCAATCCGGCTGGATGCTACGGTACTGAACGCCGCTTGATTGGAGGGTGCGGCCTCAAGGTTATGTTCATCGGCATATTGGTGCAGCTTCTGATAGAGTGCTTTAATCTCCGGCGCACTGATCCGGTCACCTTGCGAACGGTCGTTCATGACAGAATTCACAAGCGCCTCGCCGAGCGTTTTCCCCCCGACCCTTTGATCTGGATACTGTAGGTTGATCGCATCCTTGAAGATCGTCGCAGCATCGGAAAACTTCTTTCCGCGTCTATCCATAATTGAATCGAACTTAAGGGGATTTTTTATCCCATTCTTGATTCGCAGTCCCTTTTGCGCATCAAACCGCGCATAACACGTTGTGCCTGACTTTTTTTCAAGCTGAGATTGAAGGCCTTCATATAGCTGATCAAAAGTCTTGTTCGCTACATCAATTTTAGTTGCATCGCCCATCTCTTACGCTCCTATATATGAAAGCTGACGAGTACTTTCAGCCTTAACATTCGCGATAATCTATCATGGCGCGCCTTCTGCGCTTACCTGTTACTTTGATCATGACCGTGACGATTTTGAAAATCGCGCCTTACGCGACGTCTCCGGCGTTCTGTTTTGCACGGAAGTTGAATCTTCTCCGCCATTTGACAAGTTCAACTCATCTGGCTCAGGCGTTCTGGCAATGTTCATCTCTGAAGAGCTAGCTTCAGTGGGCTCGCTGTTATCTGAAGCGTTATATTCAGGATCCTCATAAAGATATGTGAAGCCGCCTTTGTCACTAAAGTCTAATCCTTGCAAATGCCCCGCATCATATTTGTTGTCGCTATTTTGCATGTTTGATCTTCTATTTATCTTATTTTCAAATTGGTTAGAAACTTCATTAGTCAGTGTATTTACTGTCGTGGTATTTAAATCTAACCTCAACTGATTTAAGCTGTTCGCTGTACTCGGATCACTGATATAAGACACCTGACTCGTTTCAGGAAAAAGCCCAGGAGCAGGTTCGTCTCCTGCTGTTTCTGTAGACACAGTCCGTTGAAACTGCGGCTGATCATCAAAAGTACTCTGCCGCACGTACTGATCTACTGGATGCTCAGGTAAACCGGAAAGAGGGAGATCGAGTTGAATAGGGAACCAGGCGTTCGATAAGGCCCCGTTGTAAAGTGTGAACTGGTCGTTTGTATATTGAGGGCCTGAAGCGTCAAACTCCGGTTCTTGCATATTCTGCGGCGGACTGTTGTCGCTTTGAGGCGTTGATCGCGTCGGCCCCCAGGATACAACGGAAACGCCGCCGGCGTCCGATTGGACGACGCCGCTATGGCTTTCCACATCTTCGGGGTAATTTACATAATCCGCAACAATGGTTGTGTTAGGCAAGCTATCGAAAGCTGCGCTAACGACTTTTTTCGCCGCAGGCTCAATCGTGGTCTGGCGCGCCTTAGACGCCACAGCCTCAATAGGGTACTCGCGATGCCGTTCCTGATCTATGGACGAACTTGCATTATTGCTGTCGTCGTCAAAACTGAGCAAGGATTCATTGCCGCCCGCATTATTGCTAAAGACGCCGCTTGATGGTTCATCGCTCAGATCATCATTGCTGCTATCGCAGCGATTAAGGCTTCGTAGGCCAGGTCGAGGATTGATGAATTTCTGTGTGTGCTTGTTGCTGACACTCGAAGCGCTGTCAGACTCTAAAGGGTTTCGATCACGCCTGCGCCCTGTACGTACTTGTTCTTTATCGAGACGCAACCGTTCTTGTACACAACGCAGATTCAACATTTGAAGATCAGCGCGTTGATCTTGCAAATGATTATTTACGGCCGGATGCGCACTCCCACCGAGGGCTGCTTGACGCCCGTACACAATAACAAACTGGTCATTCAGCCGACTGGCCTGCGCCACTCTTCGGCGAAGTTTACCTAAGTATTTCAACTGCGCCTCAACGCGCCGCCCCGATAGTGCTGTTTTGTACTTGTTTAACGCCTCCGAAACCCGTCCACAGGCATCATTATAACTTGTCTCGGGCATTGCCTCGCCATTCATCTTTCGAGCGGTAGACTGAAAGATTTTTTTCGGCTGCGGCAAGGCAGCAACCAGCGAGCTAGGGGCGAAGTCCGCAATCAGGTTTACCCCCTCCTTGATCGGCAAACGAAAATTTTCACTGTGCCCATCTAAGTCGTCCTTGCCGACTTTAAGAACGGCACAGGCAAAATCGTGGGTAACGACAAGATGCTCATCTATCAAACCTGTAAGTCGATCATAAGCCTGCGCATTTTGCGGCGTCCTCGTCACGCCCGCGAGGGCTCGCCTCGCCTCGCATAAAAATTGAAAGCTTTGTCTGAACTCATTATAAAGTGCTGTGCAATGACCTTCTCTTGTTAATATGCCTGTATTTAAATCTCTTTCCGCTTCAAAAAGCGCATAATCGCAGGCATTCAATGCATCAAGAATAGGGCCATTAGCAGAGCTAAAATCTGTCATACGACAGATATGGTCTATACCGCTGTTCAAACGACGCAAACGGTTTATATTTGTCTTGGCGTTTTGGGTCAGATCAACATAAGAGCCAAGCTGTTGAACGGCGTCAGATGCATAGCCCCTCGCGCCTAAATAATCTCGAACCGCTTTATGGCTGTCAGGCGTCAGGCCCGTACGCAAAAGCTTAAGTTCCTTAAGGATTTCGCGGGATGTTGCTTGTAAATCACCGACAAAATCAGCCCCTTGAAGGTCTTCTGCAATCGCCTCGGCCAACAAACGATTGCCATGAACAATCGCGCGCCAATTCCGGGCCCGATCTAAAGCGCGATCGACCTTGACTTGTAAATGGTTGTCGCCAAAGTATTTCGCCCACCAACGTTGCACCCTGTTGCGTGATGCTTCTTCTTCTCGGGCGCTTTTGAGTTCTTGAAAAATCGCGTTTCGCTCACGCGCCTCTTGTATTCGGCCACGTGCTTCTCGAGAAGAATTGCTCCGCTCTGGAGCACCGTTTTCCGCAATGTGCGTCAAGGCGGTTATGACTTTTTGCATACCCTCTGCAATTAAGGCGTCAATATCTTTAAGCGCTTGTTCGTCCAGCCCTTTAAACGCTTGTTTTTTTAGTTCTTCAAGCGCTTGTTCGTCTAGTTCTTCAAGGACTTGTTCGTCTATCTCGTCAAAATTGAAAGGCGTAGACAGATTATCAAGCACATAGCGCCCCATGGACTGACCATCGACACTCCAACCATTATACTCTCGATCTATCGCAGCTATAAGAGTGTCCCTGGCGTTCGTAAATTTTTCCTGGCGTTCGTTTTTTTGCTTGTCTGAATCGCGAGATTTTCGCCAATCCGCTTTTTCATTTTTTATATAAAGACCGCGCCCTTCAACGAAACGCACCCGAGCGTTCGCGCCTTTTTCCTGATAAGCGCGATGAAGCTTATTACGAATATCCGTATAACTATTATCCACATTTATATAATTGGATCGGGTGCGAAACATTTGAATTCTCTATATAAGCTTTATGTCCAGTTCATACCGCCACTGCTAATCAGGCGCGGATTGCACCTTGCATCCGATCAGTCATGCCATCGACTACATTAACATCGCCTTGAACAGAAGGGTCCTCACCAAAACCGCAAATGACCATTGCTTGCATGGTTCTGAGCAGATTGATAAAGTTGCCGATCGTCACGCTCAGCGTATCAGCCTCAAGATCCGCTAGCGGAAGATCAAAAATAAGAGAAATATCACCGCCCGGGCCGTCGAGGGCGAACCGGGCGCCCCCCGTATCAATACAAGCGAGGTTGTATTTCAACAGAAATTCGTAGGTGGATAAAACCTTATCATCGGGAACGGGCCCGCAGTCACCTGAAACAAACAACTTTCGTGATGCTTCGTCATAATGAAGCAGGATCACCGCATCCCAGCCACCATCAGACGTCGCTACAGCCCAAGTCCGCGATTCTTCATAGGCCGCAATCTCATCTACTTCAAGTTCAGGTCCAATTTTAGTTAGTATAGTGCTGATTTCTTCATATGTAACAATCATTACCTGTTCTCCTTATACGTGTTTAATTTCATGCTTTTGAGGATGAAACGTTAACCCGTGCACTCAGCGCCTCTTCCAACGCGTCAAGTTGCTGCTGTATGCTCGCATCAACAACTCCGGCTTCGCTTTCAAGCAGACAACCTCCTTTGCCGATACGGTCATCTCCAACAACCTCGAGGAAATTTACGCCGCCATTGCCGCTCAAAATCTCGCCGACCCGCTCGCGCACCTCGCGTTCAACATCAGTTGATACGCGCAGCGTGACACGAGGTTCATTGCGCACGACCTGAAGCGCAGTGCGCGCCTCACGGATGACAAGCTCCTCATCAGAAAAGTCACCGAGGATTTTACGCAAACACGTAAGCACTATACTGGCGACCTCCGCTTCCGCACCGGCGAGATAATCAACCGAACGCGAAACAACATTCAGAATTTGTTCAGCCACTTCTCCTTGCGCTTCCGCAAGCCCCTCATCACGACCACGCGCTTTTTCTTCTTTGTACGTGTTTTGAGCATCGATTAATATGGCTTCAGAATGTTGTTGCGCATCAATCAATGTAGCCTCCGCCTTACGGGCGGTAGCGTAATCCCTTGCCTTCAAAACTCGTAGAGCCGGGTCCAGCTAAACTGTATCAGGAGTTAATTGAATAAAGGCAGCCATTGCGGCGCAACCTCCTTTATAACGCGCCGCGTTATCCGAGGCATAGCATCGTCTGCTTTGTGGCCATCAGCAGTTTGCAGATGTCTATGTAAATCCTTCGATAACTTTTTAGGCAGCTTGAATAAAAGCCTTGTCGTATAAGCACTGTCGCCTGCGGCGTTTTGATGAATTGTGTAAGCTACGCCTAAAGCTATAAGATTGAGACGAATGTCATTTATATCTGTATGAAAATAAAATTCTGGCGTTTCCCCGATAAGGGGAGCTGTTTTGAATACAAAATTTACCGCTTCTGCACCAACAGCATCTCGTAATCTCTTAATAGCAGCCCCATTGACCTCCGCCCTAATCTTTGATCCTTGCAAAACAAGCCCTATATGCATACAGACTTTTTGTAATGTATAGCAATCAAGTAATGCTAACCGATTGCGCGACGCCGAAAAATCAGACCAATAGCGATCAGCGATCTCAAATGTGTCAAGAAGGTACTGTCCCACTTGCGGCGCAACATGTGAGTTCTCTTCCATAATGCGAGGACCAAGCCCTTGCGGCATTGCCTCCAGCCATGAGTCATCCAACTCAACGCACGGCATCAAATTAAAACTGAGTGTTTTCTCGGCCAGTAATACAGATTGAGAATGTAACGACAAATCATTCATGTCACTCTTCGGGCTGAACCGCTCCTTTGTCCACAGGAGCTTTTGAAGCGCCAGATGAAGAAACGATTAGCGAGCCGTGCGTCTCGCCGCCGCCTCGCCGCCAGACAAACACGGCGCCCCCCACGCCCACGAGCAGAATAAGGCCAACAACTATTAAAACAATCGGTTCTTGAATAATTGACGCTAAGGTCAATTGAGTATCTTCAGTAACGGGAGCGCTAACAGAAGCAGATAGAGCAGCAGCGCCTGCGCTACTTTCAAACAGCGTGACAACAACGTTGTCGTATACCAGGCCTTGAACGCTTGCCTGTACAAGCTGTTTAATCTCAGGAACCTTATTGGTTAGGTCAACGCCCGAACGGGTTTTGAGAAAAACTGATGCAGTAGATTTACCAGATTTTTCTGTAAGCGTATTGTCCTCAGGCAATACAATATGTACGCGGGCAGAACTTACGCCCTCAATTTGACTGAGTGTTTCAGATAGAGTCTGGGACAGACCATAAATAAAGCGTACACGCTCTTCGAGCGGCGAAGAAACCAGACCTTTCTGTTCAAAAACAGTCCCAAGATTATCAAACGAATCCTGCGGATAACCGTTACCACGCAGAATTTCCATCGCTCTCGATATATCCGATGTCGGTACGCTCAGCGGCGCCACGCCTTTCGTGGCGGGCCCCTTTTCCGCATCAATCCCGTTTGTCATCAACAAAGCCATCATTTCATTGGCTTGTTCTTCCGGCAGCTCTGCATAAAGCTCGGTCTTACAAGCGACCAGAGTCAACCCAAGCAGAAGCACAACAACTGATTGCAACCTTGCCATAACGCCAACCACTCGCTATCCGGTTTTCAGCAATCCGTCGATCTTCTGAGAGATCGATCCGACTTCCTGACTGATAGTCGAAAGCATCATGCTCGAATAACCCATCTGGAACTGTATACTCAGCATTTCTGCAGGCTCTAACTTAACTTGCGACGTCATTAATTGCATTGATTCAACAGTGTTAGACCAACTGTCCTGAAAACTGTTCATACTTTGCAAAATACGGTCGCCTACTGATAACACTCCGGCCGGCGTCGGCGGCGCCGGCAAAACCCAGCCTGTTTCTTGTTGTACAGACGCGCTCACATCGACGGTTACAGCTACTTCAGCTACAGGGGCGTTAAGACGCTCCAGAAATAGCGCCCGATCCTGTTCAGATACAACGCCAGGTCCATAATCAACACCGTGGGCTGATTGCTGAATTTCAGCAACAAGCACGCCAGCTGGACGCGATGTAATCGGGTCGATCATCGTTATCCCCCGCTTATTACTTGTTGTCTCTTTTGAACATTCACGATGTAATTCCTTTTACCAACTCAATTGCATTTTCGTCGTCGCCCGCTTCGATGACTTCATCAACAAGCCGATCGCGCTCGCTAAATTCATTCATCATATCATGCGCCATACTGAGCATAGCTTTGGCAAGCGTACGATCCGGCTCGACCGCAAGAACTTTTTCTCGTAAAATCTTGATGCTTTCCTGTTTTCTTCCGGCCGTTAGCTTCGCCGAAGCTGCAATCAGATTCGCGTCTACACTATCCGGCATCGTGGCAACGAGCGCATCTGATATGGAAAGCGCCTTGTCACGCATGCCCAATACACCAGCGATAACTGCTGTTGACGCCAAATACTGAACGGTTTCGTCATTGACCATCTTTATCTCTTTTCAGTTTATTAGACTTTGAGGTTCTGCGAGCACTGTTTCATTGACGAAAAGAGCGAAGAGATAGCATTAGAATAAGCGCTATACTTCGTACTCCACTCATTCATCTTGAACTGGAAGTCGAGAAGATCGGATGGATCGGTGCCAAAGTCTGGATCATCCAACATGCTTTGCAGCTCGCCATATTTTGACCCCATCGACCCTTCAATTTGCGTCATTGAAGAGGCAAGGCTGCCTGCTGCTCCTATATCACTCATGATCCATCTCCTTTCTTGAACTTACGGACAAGCGACCAGGCATCTTCGACAACAGTGACTGCTTGCTCCAGCGCTTCATGAACTTTGCTAAGTGTTTGAAACTCTGTAGGCGAAACGCCACTGTCCAGCGCACGTTTTACATTTCGTTCGAGTTCCTTAATCCGCTCTTTCGCAGCATCACGAACCTCGCCGCTCTTATCGTTTAGCAGCTCTTCCATGAGATTTGACGGATCAATTTTAATTTGCGTATCACTCATCCTCGCTCTCCAATGCGAAACTCCTGGCCCTTGTTATCTCTTCGTATAACGACCTTATTTAAAGACACTGATTGCAGTATTGTATCGCCATAAAGCGCCTCGCCCTCCGCCCGACTGGAACCATTATCAAGCAGCACCCTGCCGGGACCATTAGACGGCATGATCACGCCAATAATGTTGATTTCAGACGACGACACTGCGCGCGGCATAGGGGCCGCCATCGCGGTAATAGCAGGCATGGCGCTAGCGGATGCGCCTAACATGTGTCGCCCCGCCGCTCTGACGGCGATTTTCAGTTTTGGCCACCCGCGCGATTTACTGACAAATTCTTGCCCCACCTTGCGCCAAGCTTCAGCTTCTTTCGGCGTGACTTCACCGGAAACGTGAATAGCGCCATCAACAAGGTCAGTGATGATCCAAGGCTTAAGCCCGGCCCGCTCCAACTCATCTTCGAGTTCAGTCCGCCAATCAGCAAGACGCGCTCTTTTAAAATCAAGACGCACTACGCCAGGCGCATCCGCCATGATCTGGCGATTAAGATCCGTACGGTCTACTTCTGGACCAAGATAGCCATCAATGGCGAAAACACCTCCGCCAACATAAGTTAAGATCAAGTGATCACTGAAACCTGCGCTCGGCCATTGATAGTGGTCAAGCGAAAACTGTACAGTCCGCATGATCTCATCAACTTGGCGCACCCGATCATGAAAAGAAACTTGCGCGCCTAGAAGAAGCGAATGCAGAGTTGTGCGCGCCGTCTTATCCGCAACGTATCCGGAAAGATAATAAGCCCCACTGTTGTCACGCGCCAAATCAACTTCTGTTAACCCAGCCTCGTTCAGAAGTATACGAATACTATCATGGAAACTGCGCTCAAACGTTTGCCCTTTTTGCGCTAAAGCACTTTGACTGTTCTGATAATAAGCGCCATGCACGAAGATGGCGCTTATCGCGATTACTGCAATTCCTAACGCGCCGGCAAGAGCAACAGCATGTTTTTGTTCTTTCAGGCGTGCTAATATACTTAAATCCGATACTGACTTATGGTTAGCATCGTCCTCTCCCACATCCGCGCCTGCGTGATCCACGCCTTCATCGCCTGCATTGTTCTCAGACAGCTCGTTGCTTTGTTTTTCTTTAGATTGCTGTATATGCGCATCTGCAACCAATTCATCAGGATCAGCTTCATTTTCGCCTATCGTATTTTCCCCGTGTTGCTGATCCGCTTTGAACTCAGATTCGTCTGCAGCAGTCTTAAGAGCTGTAATATCAGGTGGCGCCAACACGCTCCAGTCAGTTTCCAGATCACCTACGCCAAGACCCGTTTGGCCAAGGCTGATTGCAATCGGCAGCGCCGTGACCGCGTTCTCACCCGACTGCAACAACGTATCCCCGACCGCAACGGTGTTGTCACGCGCCTCAACTTTCAAAGCGCCGTCGGCTAGCTCAATGACCAAATGCACAGATGAAACCAGGTCATCTGTCAAGACGATATCGCAATCCTCTCCGGCGCCAACAAGATAGCGGCCGGGTCGCAGCGCCATCTCTGCGCCGCGTTGCAAACCAGCGATCACCCGGAGCCGCACCCCGTCGTCTTGCATGTCTACTTGTACCGCAGCGGGATCTTGCATGGTTCTTTCTCTATCAGGCGTGAACGACAGACATTGGCGTGAACGGAGACAACG
The DNA here is from genome assembly GCA_039183635.1 of Pseudomonadota bacterium. Lineage (GTDB taxonomy): Bacteria > Pseudomonadota > Alphaproteobacteria > Caulobacterales > Parvularculaceae > JBCDBL01. Next base: position 22,061 of record JBCDBL010000005.1, on the reverse strand, counting down.
ACGGCGCGCGCAACGTTTTTATTTGGCGCATCCAGAACTCCTGGCCATTCACAAACTGGCTTAAGGCATTTGCAAAAACTTGCGCACTTACGCGGTTCGCCTGGAGACAATTGAACAAAACCAGCCGCCCCGTTTCATCATCAATCGCCAAAGTTTCTGCTGCATCTTGACTTCCAGCCAGCAACAGAGGCAACAATTCATCAAGCACAGCGCTGGCGACGGTACGATCTCCCGGAAGGTCGCCGAGATCGGCTTCAAAGCGAATGACACGCAAAGCTTCACAGAGCCGCACCTCATACCGGCTATCAAACAATAAGGTATACGAACCATTGTCATTGGCGTATATATCCGCCAACCCGCTTAAGGTCACCCATTCCTCCAGAAGTCTTTTCAAATCGCTTACCATTTAAAACTTAACCTTCAACACCCTTTTATCAGCTATAAAATCATATATTCGATTTATATCTGTTTACTGATTTTTACTTAATATCGAAAATAAATTAAGAACCAATGAAGTTTCACAACAGATAATTTCTCACTCTTCAAAAGACATACGCAGCCCCTCAATGAGACTACAAGTCAAATAAACAAACGCATTCGCATTATATCGCCTGCGAACTTTATATTTTGCGCCGTTTGAGCTTTGAGACATAAAGACAACATCTTCGAACGGTTCTGTAACTGGTTTGCTTCATTATAAAGAATAAGGGCTTAAACGTCTGTGACGGCATCAAATGCAATGAAGGCGATAATAATCGTGAGTATGAATAATTTTTATACGGTAAGCTCGGCGCTTCGTATGAAAAACGCAGCGCCTCACATCACTCGTTACGCGTATTGCGCATATGGGCTCTAGAAATCATCGCCTTTAAAAAGAAAGACAGCAGACTATGCCTATACAGGGAACAAACGCCAACAACGGCCGTCCGCTCGTTGACCCTGCCGGAAACCAAGACGCAGCGACAGACGAGACCCATCCCCGTCGGGCTTTGAAGAACCAATTTCAAAAGGCCGATACATCATCGTTTGATTTTTTGGCGCCAAACCTAGCCTCCTCAGGTGCAAGAGCGTCCGCAGTTTCAGCCAACCTTCCGGCCGCCGCTTTAGACCCCCTCCACGGACAATTCATCCCAAGCGACCCGGCGAACACACATGCATTCAAGAAGGGCGAGCTCAAATCAAATCTTGAGAGCATCATTCTACCCGGAAATAGAAAGTCGACGCCGTCGCGTGCAGATGTTTCAGCCAAAGCCCGATGGCGATCTTTAATGGGGCTCTTAACATCAATTGATGAGACAGCCAGTAAAGGGATTGATAAGGCCACCCAAAAGGAGATTGACAAGGCGGCTAAAAAGGGCATTGCAGAAAACAGCCCGCTGGCGCGCATGAATCGCGCCGCGGGGCCACAATCCATGCAAAGAACTTTCTTTAGAGATCGCGCACGTGAACAAGGTTTTGACAGCATCGATGATGTAAAAAATGACAAAGCTGTTCAGCGCATGGTTAAAAACCCGCTCGTCGTATTAAAGGAAATGTCCCAAGGGTGGTCAAAAGCTGAGTATGGCTATTTTGCCCTGGAAATGGCGCGCATTACGGCCAGCGGCGTGTCACTTAACGCACACCAGAACAACCGACAGCTTGATAGGATGAAAGAGGCTTCAGGCCCAGTTAAAAACGCAGGATCCTCATCAAAGCCCCAGCCCATAAAAGGAGAGCTCGCCAACCGAACAGCAAGCAGCATGGCCTACCGTGATCAATTAAAGCTATTTACGGATGCGGGTATTGAAGCGGGCGTGCAAGAACTCGAATACTATCTTGATCCTAAAAATTCTGCAGAAAACCACTTTGGTAGCAAAGCGGAAAGGGCTAAAATCGTTGCGGACTTCCGCGAGACGTGTCGCCAGTATAACATCGCCATACAGTCGCGAAACGATGTGCGTGCTGAACAACGCGAAGCTTTGGCCGAAACACCCCTGCCCCACCTAGGCTTGCCCGTCGAACTACGTGGGTCGAAAGAGGCGAACCGCCTGCTTTCAAATGCAATAATTGAAGCGGAGCGTAAAAGAGGTTGGGCGCCTGACGGCAGCTTCAAATCCTGGCTGATAGGCGTTGCAAAGGACATGTTCGCGATCATTGGGTCAATGACGATAGTCCCGATGTTATTTTCCAGGTGGCGAGATTTCGTGGCATCCCGGGAGTCTGCGCCCTATCGGGAAAGGATATTGCGGACCGAAGCCCTCGCGCAGCAAACGCAAGACCTTAAACGCATCAACCAAAAACTTGCGGAAAATTGGGTCAAAGAAGCGTATAAGTACGAACCTGAGGAGGCCGTACGCGGTAACGCGCACAATGAAAAGCTATACGACCCACATGGATTGTTCGCCGCTTTCGCCAATTATGATCGGCCCCAAATTGTCGATGCGGTCAAAACACAGCTGAGGCTCGCCGCGAAAACTGACCAGCTTGAAACGAAGGAAAAACGCGCCAAGGACTTGAAGGTTGCACTCGACGATAAGGCTGCAGACGATCTAAGAGATAAAGACTTCATTGAGGATAAATACTTATCCGAACTGGCTGAAGGCATCGTAGATGGCCTGGAATATGCCCTTGGCGATGCGCTGATAGATCAGTTGAAAGGCCGTGAAGACAGTAAGGCGACAGTTTCCGCAAACGCATTTGTTAACACCACCGACATGCAGGTTGAAATGATGTGTGGTCGCACCTGGGGCGCTGTTAGTAAAATGCTGCATTCAGATCTTCGTTCACCGGAGCGAAAATATAACTTTGATCAGTTCCTCAACTCTCAGAAAAAGTCTCTGGGAACGATTGAAGCGGACATCGAAGCCGCCAAACAAGGGCCAATTCCAGCGGGGCAAATTGACAGTCTCTCCGGCCCGCTCGACCTACCTCGCGACGGTGAACGTCTGAAACATCTCGATTACGCGATGAAGTTCGCCCGTACCGAGTTTGACGCCGCTGAAGACGCTGCTGGGTTTGTAACCCTTATCCTGGGAAGTGCAAAAGTAGAACCCACCCTTTTGTGGTTAGACAATGTTCTTAATGCGGACGCCATTGGCGGATGGCTCATGTCAGGCGACACGATCGAAAAGTGCGAGGCTGACTTTAAAGAGCATATGGCGGCAATCACCGCCTCTAAAGAGAACCTCGACAGAAACGCCCACCGTATTACAGACGACATTCACGGCGATCTCGATGATATGATTTGGAATCTTGAGACACGCGCTGCGTGTCAACGCGACCTTCGCACCGCTGTCATCGAGCTCGACACAAAAATGCGCGAGGCAACATCTTCAGAAGACGTTACCAAACTTGCCAAGCTTGCTGATGAGTTTAGTGAAGAAGTTAAAGAGCTTACGTCTCGCATGGGACTGGCAGCCGGCCTAAGCGACCCATTCGATGTTGACGATGTTATCAAAGCGAACAAGGCGCAGGGCCAAGAAACCATTGCGCGCCTCAAAGACACAAGCCAGCTCATTAAGGCGCACATCGCGGCGAATGATAAGGCAAAAAACACAATCGCAAAGATTGAGAATGGCGACGTGACCCTCGATGCTGGCCTGCGCGATATTGATGATGTGTATAAGGTTTTTTCTGAAGTGAATACATCACACCAGGACCGCTGGCGTGATTATGAGGGTATCGGGAATAAGTTTCCCGACACAGCGGCGGAAATCACAAGCGCACACGCCCAGGCCCTGATGGCGGCGCTCCAGATCCCATCGGACAAAGGTCCACTCTCAGAGGAGGCGCAAAGCAAAGTTGAGTTTTTGCGCAATGCAGGCGTCCTCAATGATCATTTTGTGGAGGCGTTTCGACAAAGCCTGCTTCAAGGCTCTGGAGGAAACAATACACTGTCTGCTAACGATCTCGCCGCGTCAATTGACAAACTTGGCGCCGATGAACAAGGGAAAGCTTACGCGCCGGAATTCGCAAAATTGGTTTATCCAGGAGATGCCGATCAACGGCTTCGGCTGACGGTCGATCTGTTACGGCAAGCTGGCGCAAGCACGGATGAAATCAACGCCATAAGACGAGAACATTATGGCGAGATTGCCGGCCGGCTGCTTCAAAGCACCGCCAATGACGGCGCGCTTGATAAAGCCTTCGCCACACTCGGCAAACATCCAAAGAATTTACAAGAACGATTGGACACTATCGAGTTCTTATTCAAGAAATACCCCAACATCTTTGGCGAGCAAGATCGCAATATAATAAATGCGGCGACGACGAACCTACGTCATTTGATGTTTGACCCTAATACCCCCCTAAACGAAACCGAGATAACCCAAGCCGTCCGCCTTGCCCAACTCCTTGTGGAGATCAACGCCCAAAGCACACTTGATACGGAAACGGTTTCTGAAATCCGCATAGCGAACGAACAGAACCGCGGGCAAGAGCTTCGAACCAAGATCGCCGGCCGCTTCGGACTAGACGGGTTGGACAATACGGACGCAGTGAAAAACTCCGCCGACAAAATCATTAGCGCAGCAAACAATCAGGACGGCCTGCAGGATGTTATGGCGCAAAGCGCCAACATTCGCGGCCTTATCCAGACCCAACAAGAAAGCGCCAAACTTCTTGAAGGGGCGGTGCTGCGGCCGCTGAAGGATTTTGCGAAGCTTATAGATCTCGACGCCACAGCCGACGACGCCAGAGATATAATGGAGAGCAAAGCCTTCCAACAAAAGGCGCGCGTTCTGGAAAACCTAAACCGCCTGCTCGCCTCCGACGATGCCGTGCGACGCAACCAACTGAACGGCGACACAGACAGTGCGATTTACGAAGCGAACCTTATGGCGCTGACGACATTGTCACACAAGCTTCGTCAATTTGATCCTTCAACCATGAAAGCAGGCGGTGGACTGACCAACCGCCTGGCCATGTGGTGGAATGATGAAACGCCTCAAGATGTCGTTGAAAACCTCAAAGCAAAAGGGTCTCAAGACGTCGCCGACCGCTTTGTCAGTGTCTGGAAACACTTGGTGACGTTGAATGCGCTAAACGCATCGAATGACCAGTTGAGCGAAGAACTGTTTCAGCTTACCCGGCAACGCAACGCCCTGATGAGTGACGTTCAACGCCATCGCAGCAACCAATTTGCAATGATGGCGGCTTTGGATGCATTCGAAAAAGCCGGCGGCAGCGCCAAAGACTTCACCTTCACCGATAAGAATGTGGGCCGGATCAAAGAAACCCTCGCCGCCTGGGGACAGGAAAGCGCCTGGACCACACTCAAAGAAACCTATGGCCTTGATGAAGGGCGCAGTATCGATGATGTGATCGATAGGTGGACAGCGGACTGCAACAGCCTGCCGGTCGATATTCAGCGCAAAACGGACGATTTAAAAACAGCACTCGCAGGCTTTGAGATGCTCATCAAAACACTCGCGGACAGCGACGAGGCCATGGCGAATACCCATTTGGCAAGCGATAAACTGCCCTCGCTTGAGGAGCAAGAAGCTGAGGCTGATGAGTGGGACAAAGTATTGCCAATCGCGCGAACCCGCACGAAGGCGGTGCTGAAGAACCTGATGACAACTTCACAAGACTGGAGCGCACATCCGCAGTGGATCGGCGGCCCAACCCGGGATGCATTATTAAATAGCCGGTTTGAAAAGTTCAATACGGATTTCATCAACACGCTAAAAGAAAAGTTCCCGAATGACGTAAAAGTTGGGACTTTGATCAAGCTCCTCCACCAGGCCGCTGATTTAGATGATGACATTCGCACAGCGACAGCCTTGCAGCTCGATGGCGTCACACTGCGCAACAAAACTGTGCAAGAGCTGACGGATAAAGCTTTAGCCCTTCGCGACGCGGCGATAAAGGCGCACCCATCGCTTGGGGTCAGTCAAGAGATTGACTCAGAAAAACCACTTGCCGGCAAGGACCTCGTCGACGTCCTGACATATCACATCGCGGGCGACATCTCTGATTACTTCGAGCGCCAGGTCCTCAGATTTAATCCCGATGGGGCACCAGTTGACAGCGACATAAGCGACGCAGAAGAAACTCCGCCACCCGTTCCAGACGCGGCAGTTGCCAGCGACGCAGCGGAAACCTCTCCGCCTGTTCAAAACACGGCAGTTATCAGCGGCACAGAAGAAACCTCAGCGTCTCATCCGGTCACTCAGAACGACACTCAAGAGAGCATAGGTTATGTGGGCAAGATAAAATCCTATTTTGCGAACAAAATCGCAGCGCGTATGGCGGACGATGTCGAAAGGGGCACCGGCGCGAATGCTGACCTTGCCGCCTTCGATGGCGGCACGATGGTGTAGCCGGCGCAACCGGTGAGGAGGATAAGATGACCAAAACTCCTGGTATCACCCCCATAACAACCACCCCTCAGACCAGCGGGGCTGCGGACGCCGAGCCGCCGCAGGCCCCGAAGGCACCACAGGCATCCGCAGCGCTGGACGGGCTGAAAGGACAAATACACAAAGACCCCAGCGCGGAAAGTTCTTTTGCAACCAGTGAAGAATTTCAGGACTCATATGAAAATAGCGATAGTGATAACCGCATAGATGCCAATAGCTCTCTGAGCTTCCAGTCCGTTAAGATTGGGAAAACAAGGCCAAGCCTTTTCTCTTGGATTGGGGATCTGGGCCGTTCACTGAGCCCAGGACCTGGAAAGTCTACCTTGAGCGTTCCTCACCCTCAGGGACGCTCGACAGCAACGCCGCACAGAAGCCGCTCCCCTAGCGTCAGTGCGCCAAGTATAAGGCAACGGGAGGCCGCCGCCCGAACCTTCGAGCATATGAGCCCGCATCACCGCATGAACGCCACGCAGGTCTGGCCGGATTTTCAGAGAGATTATTTTCTCTTACAAGCTGACAAAAAGGGCTATCATCTCGCCGAAACCGAAGAGCGGCTTCCTCCCAATACGGCAAAAAGCCCCAACTCCTACGGGCGTATATTAGATGACGAATTATACGCCCAATGGCATGCGCTTAATGGCGGAAAAATTTCGGCAGCGGAATTCTTTAGACACCGGGCAGGCCAAACGAGAGAAGAGCGCATCGCTTTCGCGCTAAACCTTGCCCGACTAATTGCAAGCCGTGACTCCGTTAGACTTGGCCCAATACTATCGGATTCCCTCAACAGCGTAAGTCAACAATATGACGACTACACAAAAAGGTTGAGCCAGGCGCCCACGCCGCGAACTGGATTATCCCCGATACCAAATGGCGCCCCGGCCAGCTCTCAAAGCACTAAAACGAATAATATCGAAAATGGGTTTCCTGACTTTGAAACCGCAAACCTTAATATTAATCGCTTGGAAACAGGCGGTATTAACCTCCGCGAGGATCGGTCCGTTTCAAGCAAAAGCATCGCCAACAGTCCCATTGAAGACACCCCCAACGCACTTGCAGCCAAACAGATAGACGCACAGGAACTGCGCGATGTTAAACTTTTAGAATTACATGATGACCCTATCGAAAATGCGCAGAAAACCCTTCGAAACCTCTTAAAACCGTCTACAGATAACACTGATCAATTGGGCGGCGCCGAACGTGTAAATTGGTCGCCGTGCCGCAACGACAACGAAGTTCAAGAGGTCATCAACCTATTCACCTCAATGTGTAATACGTACAGACCACTCGTAGACGCCCGTGTAGAGGCCGTTGAAAAAAACCGAATCGCCATGAGAAATGGCGCCCTTCCGCGCCTCGGCATGGCCGTGGAGCTACGCGGCGGCAAACTCGCAAATTCAATTCGAAACGATGCAGCCGAAGACTTCATTAACGAAAAAGGGTGGCATACAGAAAAGACTTTCAAAAACTTTCTGAAAGATGTTTTAGCAGGCGTTGCAAAGCTTTTTCGCCTTAAATATCTGTCGCCTAGAATAAAAGACTTTATCAATTCACGATATTCCACCGATTACCGAATAGAGCAGATTGAAGGTCATGCGAATCTGCGGCAAACGAACGAATTAAAGGAAAAAAATCGCGCCCTCGCCAAAAAATGGGTGACTGACACATTTAAAGGCGACGACGAATATGGCCGCCCGAAGAGCTTGGTGAATAACGCAAACGAGCTGACCAAGCACTATGGCGGGTGGGATGTCAAGGATGAGGATCTTGTTGCGGAGATAACAAAGCAACTCGAACTTGCAACCAAGGCTGACATTCTCATTACAAAAGAAAGAGAAGCGATGAGGCTCGGCTTGCCCGTCAACCACCCAGCGGTTCAAGTCCCAGACGAAGACTATCTTCTGGATGAGAGTTTCTTAAACGAAATGGCGAGAGGCATTATTGAGGGCGTAAGCGAAGGCCTGCACGAAGCAGGGCTGCCGCTCGAGACGCCCTCAGCCTCAAACTCACCAATTGTTGAACAGCGGCCGAACCTGGGCTTGGAACCTATTCCTTCCGGCGTTGTAGTGAACTTTGCAGGAAACTTTAATAGGAAGCCTGATGGGTAAGGATATTTCCATCACAACACATGCGCGGCTCAGGCCCGACGCAGGAGATGGCTCTGCGCCCTCTGCGATTGACGCGTCACGCCCAAGTCCAAGCGCTGAAACGCTCCGAGGGCAGATCTCATCTGATGCGGCTGCGGCTCTGCCTTTTCAACGCGCACGGCGCAACGCCCACGCGTTCATGGATCCGCAAGATAAACACGGATGGTCGGAGGTTCAGGACTTCGCCGCCGTCCCAACCCATGATGCGGAAAAATACTTCACTTGTTTTACGGACGCCCGAAAATTTGCGAAAAACGTGCAGACCCTTCCCCAAGACCCAAAAGCGGCAGTCGCCGCAGCGCAATTGCATCGCAGCAAAGCGTCGGCGCAACCTGAGCAGAATGAGGCTGCCCAAGACGTTGCGAAGACCAGCGCACAAGCCCGGATGCGTCAAGCTGCGATATCGCCAGAAGGGCAAAAACGCTTCTTTGAAGACTACGCCGCACATAACGGCTACCCCTCGTCGCAAACGCACATTGATGATGACATGTTGTTGGACAGCTGGCGACAATTTCGATCCGGTGCATTGAAAGAGAACGATTTCATCGCGCCGCTGATGTCCGTCCCGAAAGAACAGCGTGTCTCCGTTGCGCTGAACCTCGCTCGCCTTGTGGCGCGCGATCAGTTTAAAAACTCCCGCGAGTTTGAAAATGAAACTCTTAACGACCTTGCTGATGAAATAGACAAAGCCAAACGAGCGTTCGGCAAATCAGTGCCGGGCAGCACGGAAGAAAAGAGCATTACCGCCAAGCTCAATAATTTAAGCGTCGCATATGACGCCGAGATGAGCACGCTTACCGATGCCGGTGTCGCCGCAGGATCGGAAGCCCTTGAAAAACTGCTCGGCCTTCCCCCGGAAAATGCGCCGAAGCGACCAAGCGCCCGTCTCTCATGGAGCCCCTGTCAAGATTGGAATGAAGTCGACAAAGTGATCTCTGTGTTCCGGGGCGCATGCAAGGCCTACAACGCACAGACCGAATTTCGGCAAGAAGACTTGCTAGTGCAAAACGGCGTCATGAAAGACAGCGCACTGCCGATGCTTGGCATGCCGCTGGCGCTTCGCGGCGATGCACTGGCCAAAAATGTTCACCGCCAAGCGCAACAGAACTTCCTGGAAAGCCACGGCTTCGCCGAACCGCAGTCTCGCGCTGAACAAGCTTGGCGCGCGGTGAAAGCCGTTGGCGCCGCCCTCGGCTATGTCTTCGGACTAGGGTGGATCATTCCATCCGTTCGCGACGCGCTATTGCCGGCTTTTAGCCAAAAAGAACGCACGCGCCTGGCAAACGCGCATGCGGATAAAACATTACTCACATTTCTACAGAGCCAAAACCGCAGGCTGGCTGAAGAGTGGGTGAAAGAACAATACTCCAAACCGGCGCTGGGGGCGTCAGACGATATTCACAACGATGCAACTGATCCGCACGGCCTTTTCGCCGCTATTCTTAACCCCCGCGATCAGGAATTATCGAATGATTTCATCGCCCGCGAAAAGCTCATCGAAGATGTCAAAGGCCAGCTTTATCTCGCGGCGAAAAACGATATCCGCGCCGAGAAAGAAAAACGCGCCGCAACACTGAATGTCCCGATATCGGATCAAAGCGTCATCATCGATAACGAAGACTATCTTACCGAAGCATCCTATCTACAAAAAATCGCGGAAAGCATTGTCGATGGAATCGCGGCCGGCCTTCAATGGTCCGCACAACAACGTCAACTCCCTTCAAGTCATTAGAAGTTCAAAAAGTATGAGCACCAGTATCTGAATAACCACTTTAATACTGATACTTTTGTATGCAGCTGAAAAAATTTAGGAGCAAAAAATGAGTAGGATTCCACAGAACATCAGCGTCCACGCGGCGCAAGAGGTCACCCGCTTCGGCCGCGAGTTAGGCATTGATCTGGAATTGGACGAAACCGGAAATTGTTACTTCGAACATCGAAACGGACTGCGCATGGCGATCATGCTGACCGGGGACGATCAAATCGTAACGGCCGTCGCCCTTCTTTCCGAAACGCGCCTCACAGAGACACAGATCGGTGAGGTTTTGACTGAGTTCAATTGGCTCGGCACGCGGGTCCGGGGCGCAACATTGTCATGGAACCCAGAGGCGCGAAATTTCCTACTATGGTATTCCCGTGACGCAAACGCCATCAAAACTGACGACTTGGGAAAACTTCTGACGCAGCTTCTATCGACGGCGGATATGATCAAGCCGCAACTTGAAACGCGAATATCTGGATCAGTAAACGGAAGAATGCAAGAATCCGAAAGCGAAGACACTCCAGTCGACTGGATCGCGCAGCGCGCGTAGGCGCCGAGAAAAACGAAAGCGTCTGTATACAATTTTATTTGATGATCTCGATATAAGTAATAGCATCAAATAGGGCGCGCGACAGAAATCTTGCAATGGAAATGGATCACCACCGCGCTGACGCCACGCCGGGGTTCCTGCAAGGCGTATAGTAATACGTACTTGTTTAGATCTGATACTGGCAAGACATTCTGATTTGAATGCCTGCCGGAGCGACCTCTTGAGAGAGGGCCCGCTACGCCGTTTTATTCGAGACGTTCAGCTTAGGCCGGTCTCATTGTGTGACCAGCTGCATTTCATAAATTAAGAGAACGATAAGGTTCTTGAACGGGGAGTTACCAACTAACTTATTACTCACAACTCCCATAAAAATTTTTAAATCCATTTTTCATCCACAGTCTCACGCAGGATTGTCTCTGATCTTTAAGACCAGGAGCCAAACATGAGTGACGCTGTTCCCAATGTCAGATTCAGTACGGACACAGTTAATCCAAGATTTCGCCGTGAAGTCTGGATCGAGAGCTTGAAGCCGCTGTATGACGTCTCGCCCCTCGAGAAGAATAACTCAAACTTCAATGCCGCTTCTCAAGTCTGGGAAGCTGGCGGTTTGCTTTTTGGAGCGATAACGCATGATGCGCAGATCATGGACCGTCGCCAGTGCAAGCATAATCGCTCAATGCAGAACGACTACCTATTGATGCTGATCTATCGAGACGGAAGCGCAAAATCCATTCATGACGGCAAACCTACGGAACACCGTCCTAATGACGTCCATCTGCTCGACTTTTCTTGCGACCATCGATCGGTCACCCTCAAATCGCGTGTGGAATGGGTGTTGGCGCCCTACGAAAAGGTTGGCTTCGATCCAGACAAACATGCGTCGAACACTATTTTTGCAGCCAATACGACGACGGGGTGGGTTCTCAGCGAACTGTCCGCAATGATTTTTCAAAAGCTACCATTATCGACACGAAAAGACGCAGAGACCATGGCGAAAATGATGGCCAACGCGATACAAAGCTTGATTAGCGGAACCGCTGACGACATTTCAAAAAGACAGGCAGCGAGGGCGCGCAGCGCCGCCATGCGGCATTTTGTGGTGGAAAACATCCATGACCTCAGCCTGGATGTCACAACACTTTGTCAGAAGTTCGAGGTGTCGCGCGCAACAGTATTTCGCGATTTCGAGCCCGGCGGATTGCAGAATTTCATGATGCGCCATCGGCTCGACCGTGCGCTCGACGACATTGCATCCGGCCCTTCCATTCGAGGACGGATCGCATTGATCGCAGAAAAATGGGGGTTTAGCTCGCCAGCACATTTCAGCCGTACGTTTCGAGAGAACTACGGGTTCTCCCCATCTGACGCGGTTGGCGTAGGGCGAAGCACCGGCCTTATCTCACCCCATGAGATCGGCGTGGATTATAATTGGACGCGATGGACAGCGAAAAAGACAACCAAATCAAATAAAGCGGCGTGAAAGCGTCCCGCGACGATAACTCTATTCAAAACCGAATCGCTTGGCCTCGCCGCAGCGCGCTGACGCTGACGGCCACAGCGTTTTGCACTTTCCGGTCCAAAAAATTACTGAGACGATAATGCAAGAAAGAACGCTAAGAGTTACTCAATCTCGCTTCTTCTATGAAGGATGGGCTCGAGTCTCGCCGTAAAACAACGCTCTGTCTCATACGCATCGTTTCTGAGATTCTCATGATATAAACATTAACCTAACTTGTGGCGCATTTCGCCTTTTGATATTGCTCAATACAATTATTCCCTACATTGGAGAATGGTGCATTGAGACGGATAGTTCATTTCATATTATTGGCGTCGATGTTCAGCGGGCCTCAGGTGCGTGCCGCGCCTGAGCAGGGCTCCAATCACTTTAATTCTTCCGAAAAAGACATTGATCAAATCGTCGTCACCGGCACCAATATCCGTGGGATAGCGTTAGACAGCTCGCCAACATTCGTATTCGACGACGAAGAGATTGAAAAGTCCGGTTTTCTGAGTACAGAGCAGTTTATGCGCTCTATTCCCCAGGTTTTCGCCGGTGGCGTCAGCAGCGCATCTGCGCGCGGCGTCCCGGTCGACCTGGAAAGCAGAAGCAATACGACAAACGCCGGCAGTGTAAACCTGCGCGGCCTTGGCGCGGGCGCAACGCTGACCTTATTAAACGGCCGCAGATTGGCGCCTGCCGGTTTCACTGGCGGCTTTACGGACATATCCGCAATCCCCCTGACGGCAATTGCGCGCATTGAAGCGCTGACGGATGGCGCGTCCTCGATCTATGGCGGCGACGCCGTATCAGGGGTTGTCAATTTCGTTATGCGTGATGATTTTGAAGGCGCGGAAACCCGCGTCAATTACGGCCTCGTTACAGAGGGCGACTTTGATCAAGTTAGAGCGTCGCAAACGCTTGGGACGAACTGGGGCTCGGGAAATGCTTTAGTCTCGTATGAGTTTTTTGACCAGGACGCGCTTCTTGCGAGCGATAAGACGTTCGCCCGCGAGGCGTTTCCGTCAGAAACGCTATTACCGGAAAAGCAGCGTCACAGCGTAATCGGCGTTTTGTCTCAATCGCTCACAGATAAAATAAGACTGAGGGCGAACGGTTTTTACGCTGACCGAGACAGCTTCAGCGCCAATAATAATGATGGCGTTCTTCGGGTGAGAACATCAAATACGGAACAAGTCCTGGTTTCTTCAAGCCTGGAATATGACGCCTTTGCAGACTGGCGTATTGTGCTGGGTGGCGACTATAGCGAAATTAATACGTCCGCTTTCAACGAAAGCAGCTTTATCGGATCGAACGTGGTGGACGAAACGCGCCAGCCCGAGACAGAAGCATCCCAAACCTCGGTCGATATCATGGCCGACGGGTCGCTCTTCGAGCTCACGGGCGGCCCCATAAAACTGGCGGTCGGGGCGGCATATCGCGATGAAACCTTCGAACGGTTTGAAGCAGGCGCCCCCGTCCTCGATGGCGACCGCCAAGTATGGGCAGTCTTTGGGGAGCTGTTCCTCCCAGTTGTCAGCACACAAAATAGTTTGCCCGGCATTGAACGGCTCGAACTCAATGTATCAGCACGCCATGACGACTACAGCGATTTCGGGAGTTCGACCAATCCCAAAGTCGGCCTCCTTTGGTCGCCTTTCTCCGGGTTGAACTTGCGGGGGTCTTACAGCCAATCTTTCAATCCGCCGGACTTAGGCGTCGCAGCGGACACGCAAGCAACAGCGATTGCTGATTTTGCGGACAATCCCGCCAACCCTGCGGTCAGAGATATCCCTTATCTTGTGATCAGCCGCGGATCTGTTCCAGATTTGACAGCCGAGAACTCAAAAGCGTTCACCGCTGGGTTCGACTATGATTTTAAACTCAAGCGCGGACAGGCGGCCATTTCCTCCACCTATTACAATATTGACTTCGAGGACCGGATCGGATCTGTGCCGCGACCACGCGGTCTAAGAGGTGATAGACAACTCGCTATCTTCCTCGACGCCTTTCCAACAGAAATTGTCACACTCGATCCATCATTGGAAGACGTTCAATCCGTCACGAACACCTTGTTGTCAAACGGCGGCGAAGTCTTAGTCAGAAGTGGCGTCGATTTATCAAATCTCGACTTTATCCTAGACCGCCGGACACGGAATCTTTCTTCCACCAAGACGGAAGGGATCGATATGAACGTCAGCTACAATATCGACACAGGCTTCGGCGCGTTTAACGCGTCTGTCAACGCCAACTATATTATTGATTTTACCAGGCAGGCGTTCCCGACGGCGCCAGTCGTTGAGACATTCAACCGTCCCTTTGACCCAGTAGACCTGCGTATGCGCGCCAGCATCGGCTGGGCGAACAACGGATGGCGCGTATCGTCTTTTGTAAACTATACGGATAGTTATAACGATCCCGACACCGGACCTGGGGCGAGAATCGACGCCTGGACCACAATGGACCTCAATGTTGGATACAGTTTCCGCGATAAAGGCGGCATCCCCATATTGAATAACACGCGCTTTGCTTTATCCATTCTCAATCTGTTCGATCAAGACCCGCCCGCTATCGAGAATGACGCCGAGAACGGTCCCGGCTTTGCTCCAGCATCCTATGACAGCACGAACGCCGAGCCTTTGGGACGTTTTATTTCGTTCTCAATCACGAAAAGACTGTGATGAATGCCCTGAAAGGCTGTCAGGGCTCGAAACGATAACCGACACCGTATACGGATGCAAAACATCGTACTGTTTCATCAATAGCTGCGACTTTTTTTCGAATATTCTTCATATGGCTGTCAATAGCGCGATCCGAGCTTAGATCAGAACGTTCGCCAAGCCGGTCCAGCAGTTGATCACGGCTGAAAACCCGACCTGGCTGGTTCATCATGGCGCTGGCGATTACATACTCCGCAGGCGATAAAGGCAGCCATTCGCCTTGCCATGCAACGCGTTGCTTTAACGGGTCGACAGCGTATGGCCGGTTCACCGCTTGATCAGCCGTAAGCTTTCCCTCTGCACGGCGTATCATCGCGTTGACGCGGGCCATGACTTCACCCGCACTAAAAGGCTTACAAACGTAATCGTCAGCACCGCCATTAAGGCCGGCCAACCGGTCTCTCTCCTCCACCTGCGCCGTAAGCATAAGAATTGGCACAGGGCTGAACTTACGCAAAGCCTTGCAGATGGACATGCCATCCCGGTCAGGCAGCCTCAGGTCCAGGATAATCGCAGCAGGCGGATCGTCACGGACGGCTTCAACAACACCGGACCCTCTGGAAAAAAGGCGCGGCTGATGGCCTTCAGCCTTGAGGTAATCGCGCAAGACGCCCGCAATTTTAGCATCATCTTCGACAATGAATACGGTTCGCTTGCTGACCTGTTCACTCATGCTTGATCGGGCCTTTTCGGCAAGGCCACAATTATACGAAGGCCGCCAAGGTCTGAGGGGGAAGCGTCAATAGTTCCGCCGTGCATTTGAACAATCGTTTGCGTGACCGACAGACCAAGCCCGGTACCACCCGTCGCACGATCACGGGTCGCATCCCCCCTGAAAAGCGGCTCAAAGAGGTGTTGAAGATCGTCAGACCCGACGCCGGGCGGCGTGTCTTCAAAGGTCAATATGATGGAGGATGATGTTTCCTGCATGGAAACAAGAACTTTCCCGGGAGCGTCAGTATAACGAATACTGTTGGTGAGAATGTTTGACAAGACCTGCTCGATGCGGCCTTTGTCCCATTTTACCGCCAACGAGCTTTGTATCTGAACGTCAAGCTCAAGCCCTAACTCCGCATTGTCCGCCTGGAGCTTAAAACGGTCGACCATATCGCGACATAATGCGACAGGATCAAGCATCATGAAATTGTAGCTCGGCGCAGAAAGGTCGGCGACCGCTAGAAAATGCAAATCGTTGACCAGACGGCCAAGACTGCCAGCCTCCTCCTGCAGAGAAGAAATTGCGTCAGGGCTGTAGGGACGAACACCATCGGCGAGCGCGTCTACCTCCGCCGTCATTGCGGCCAGTGGCGTACGCAATTCGTGAGACGTCTCCGCCAGCCACTTGCGACGCAAATCTGCAAGACGTTGCAACTCTTCCGCCAGTAAGTTGATATTATCTGTGATCTCCGAAACTTCTTTGACCGAGCTATCCGGCGCTCTTTTTCGATACCCGCCGCTGACGATATCGCCGGTCGCGTCTTTGACGCCGCGCACGATCCGATCCGCGTTTCTGGCCGCAAACCATGCCGGGACTAAACTCAGAAGCAACAGCACCAGAATAATAAGCGCGCCGGTGCGGTACTGGTTTTCTAAAAACCTGACGTTCATGCCATTCGGCGTTTCCCCGCGCGGCAACACCGATAACGAGCCGATCTTACGCCCATTGACAAATACATCCTTCGCGGGGATGCCAGGCTCCAAAGGCGCTTGGGGTTGTGACGGCGGCGGCGGCGGCGACGGACCGAAAAGCTTTTTACCGTTTTCATCAAAAGCGCTAAGCCGAAGACGAATGCTCTCCGGGGGCCTATGCGTATGGTCATAATTCCATAGCGAATTGTGATTGGCGTTTCGACGCCGAAGCCGTTTTTTTTGCCCGGCAATTCGGTCTGCAAAAAGGTTCGCCAGTGTCGCTTCGTCTGGAGGAAGCGTTGCCGCGCGCTGCTCCACCCTTTTGACCAAAGCAGCAAGCTGGTCTTCCTCATAAGCTAGAACATAATCGCTAAAGCCGCGATTAAGATTTAAAGACAAGGCTGCTGCAATGGCCAACGCGCTGACAAGGCTTGTTACAGCGAAAGAAAAGAACACAAGGACGGAAAGTCTGTATTTCATGGTTACCATCTCAAGACACTGGCTTGAATTGTACAATCACAAAATGAATGGGGTTCTCAGCCAAAATCCTTATCTGTTAAAAGAACTCACTTTCCTATTTTCACAGACTAGCTTGAGTCCAACCTCAATTGGTCCAGCATCTGACTGCGAATAGACGTACCATGTATGTGAAATTTCACGCAAGTTTTTCAAAGCGCATAACATGCGGCGCATATCCTTCACTCTGCAGAAGAATATCTCGACGATGTCGCACATGACATAGCGATTTGTATCATGAGGAATCGGATTTAAAGCATGTGGCGCAAAAGCGGATATAGGTTTTTGCGCAAAAGGTCGAACAAGTGTTCGACCGTCAAAACAAAGACCGAGAGCACGCCCGTGTGAATCCGATTAAATGAGACGTGCTCTAGCGGTTTGCTTTTTGACAAGATAGCGGCAGATACGCCTTCATCTGCGATGCCATGACTGATCTTCAGGTTGCTGGAGACCTTGCCCGCAACCATAGAGAGTAGAAGCGTAATCCAATCGCGAAAGGCGCGGCACGCCCTAGCCAATAGCGCCAAAGGCGAATGCGATTCCGGCTGTGATATGGCGCAATAAGGCTGACGTCTCTCGAAGCGGTGTAATCAGCCGCGTGTTAATTTCTGCATACCCCGCAGCTCGGCCAGCTGGATAATCCGCTGTTTCGGCGACATCGTAATCGTCCATAGCGGGGGCGTCGATGGGGTAGGCGCGTTGCAACAGCTCCAGCGCCTCATCAAGACGCAGAGCAAAAATCAAATCCATGATGTCCTCGCGGGAAACATCATTGCGAGGGGAAAATGGAGGAATTTGCGCCGCCAAAAGGAAGATGTGCTGTATCAGTGCGATACGCACTGCATGCAGAATGTCTATAGTCAACCTTTCCGGCGCCGCGGCATCTGCAATCGGGCGGCTGTCATCTTCTGCGTTCAGCAGGTATTGAAGTTGAAGCTCGTCAATCCTCAAATGTGCGGCAAGACGAACCATAGCGATATGTTGCTCGTCGTCTCCCAGCAAACGCGCCAGATAGAAGCATGGTTCGAAAAGGTTGGCCGCCTCTGCGCCCGCCGGTCGCGTCGCCCAAAATGCAGCGTCATAAAGCGTTGCGTAAGCGCCAAACGTTTTAATCGAGCTGAGCCCTCGGGCATGGGCGACCATCGCTCCCAGTCGTCCCATGCGGTCGGATCGCCGCATGAGTTCCGAGATCGCTTCAAAATCCTCCTGCGCTGCTGAGCCGAGACCGGCGGCGACATTCACAAGGTAGCCGAGCTGCTGCAAAATCGCATTATGGGGTATGGCGCGAATTTTCCGCAGCGCCGGACCATGATCTCCGCCGATTTCAGACTGTCGACGCGACTTGCGCGACCCTGTTTTTGGGAGAAGCGATAAACCGAAAGCTGTTAAACTACGGTGATACTGCGGCGTTTCCAGTAAATGCTCCTGGTAGGATCGAATACGGTTGAACAGGTCCAGGCTGATATCGGTATTCTTATAAAAGGGATCGTTCTCAGCTGCGGCGGTGTCGGCGCCATGGGCTTCAATTAAGCCAAGCGCCGTCGACAGGCTTATGGTCTCGGTTCCGAAAAGCACATAACCGTCGCCGCCTTGAAAGCTCATCTCATGTATGAGGTTGATGTTGCGGTTTGTAAACGCCCGGCGCGCCCAGGGCGACATAGCATAGTCTACTCTGTCGGCGAGGCTGCGCGGATGGGCGCCGCGGCCCATCGATTCGCCATGTGTATCGAACACGAGGGCGTCAATATCGGCAAGTCCCGACGCTTCTATCAAGCCTGCGAGTTTGCCTTGCAGCCGTTCTATGGCGAGGGTGGCCGGAATTTGACCTAAAAATCGTCCGGCATCTGAAAAACCTGTCTGGATACAAAGCCGTCCGCGCCTGGCGATGAGATCGCGATATTCCTCAATTGACAAAAGGCTTTCAATGATCCGGTCGCCATGTTCTAGGGCCGAGGGGGTTTCGAACAGTGGGGAGATGTCGATATTGGCTGATACGTTAAAGGTTTTTGCGAAATAGGCCGCGATCAGCGGCGGTAAAGGGCTTTCGCATTCAGCAATCAGCATACGGATAGGGCTATCAGCGTCGACATGCTTTACGATTTGCGACATCAGTAGAAACTGACGTATCGCGGTCGCCCGCTCCACGTCGAGGCTGGCGAAATTTACAGCTTTTGGCGTTGCGGCTTTGACTTTATCTGCAATGCGCGCTGCGATCCGTCTATTCGCTTTGGATAAGTCTTGCTCCAACGTGAATTCCCGGCGAACAGCGTTGTTGAGCTGTGTGGCGTTCAATCGGAAATGCACTTCCGCCGCGCCCAGCCGGCATGAGTCCATTTCCGCTTTCAGCAAGGCGATTGGCGTCGCAGCAGGATCATCGGCTTCCAGGGTGAGGAGAGCCTCTTCCAATTCCGCTGCAAAGCCACGCACACTGATAAGTCTGCCCTCTTCCTTGCCGGTCATAGCGTTGGCGAAATTCGACAAAGCAGAGGCGTCAGCACCTGCTGCGGGCGCTGCGGCGATTTGTTTAGCCGTCAACGTCTCCGCAGCGTGGAAGGCATTCTGCATGTTTTGCAGCAAGGGGCGCAAAGGATGCTCTTCGTTCAGCAGGCCCGCGATCTCGCTGGCATGTGCTTGGTAACGCTGTAATTGGAGTTGTTTTTCTTTGAGGCGAAATTTTAAAGAGTGCGTCCAGTCAACGTCCGACCGCCCGTCAAGATCGTAACCGACCCAGGTGCCAACATGGAAGCTAAAGCCTGAGAAACGCCGCCAGTCTTCCGGGTACAATTCTCGAATGGCGCTAAAAACTTCCGTATAGATATGCCTTAAAGCATCTTTCGCCCGTCCTATGGCCGTCATTGCGGCGGTATGTTCTTCTTCCAGTGTAATGCCAGGCAACGGCGCATAGGAGGGGGGTGTTTCCGGGGCGTTGCCTTCCGCCATGCGAGAAAGGTCCGTATAGGTTTTTTGTGTTAGCAAAAACGTCGGATGGGCTGTGAAAATCGCGCCGATGCGAATACGGCGCCAGCGCTTTTCAAACGCTTCGAACGAAACCTTATAGCCGCCTTCCAGGGCGCAGGCGTCGACAATGGTCTTAATTCTGTCTTTTGCGCGGGAAACCGCCTCGACATTCAAGTATCGTCCGATGTTGGCCGCGCGGGCGGCGAATGTCTCGTCGCTGAGGCAGGCGATCAGGCTATCTAAATCCGCACAGCTGGTTTGCCCGGCTTCGATTTGGCTTGAAATATGGTAGGCGAGTTGTGCGACAGGGTTGGCGTAAGGCGCGTTTTTCAGTTCCGCGCGCAATCCTGATAAGCGGCTGGCGTAATCTGCGTGCAGGGCTGTCGCCACAGGCGCGCATCGGTCGAACTTGGCTTTTGCGCTGGTGGCGGAGGGCATAGAGAGGTTCCTTTAAAGTGGGCGCGATGGCTGAAAGCTGCCTGTTTAATCCTGGCGATGGTTTATCTCGGTTTTTTACGCCTGTCATGGTGTGCGGCGGATGTGGCTTTCAAAGGCGAGTGACCTCGCCATCTTACGATATAAGATCGGTTGAAGAGTAATCTTAAAGATGCGGCGATGAGATTTTGAGAACGGGTTGCTCTTTCTTGTAGATTAAGCCAGTTATAAAATATCAAGAGTTGTGTCGTTCCTAACCTGGCTTGGGCGCCGGTTCCGGAACGGCTTGGGGGCGTATTGTGTCGACCATACTTCAAAATCCGGCTGTAATCGCCAGCCTAATTGCTGCTGCGGTGTCTATCGCGGGGCTGGTCGCGGTATGGTTCAATCGGGTAATCGCAGAGCGCTACAGCGTCCATTTTGCTGCTTTCGCCTCTGGTTTCGTTCTTTCTGCTGCGCTGCTGCATCTTGCTCCGGAAGGTCTTGAAGAGTCCCACGATGGCGCTTTGTTCCTGCTCGGCGGCTATGTCGCCCTTTATGTGCTGCGATCGATCGGAAAAGGCGCAAACGGCGGGGAACAGGATATTGGCGCCGGCCTCGCCGCCCTTGCCGCAATAGGCTTTCACTCTTTTCTTGATGGGGTCGTGTATTCGATTTCCTTTTCCGCAGGCCTTGAAACGGGACTTTACAGCTCAGCTGGGCTCATCATTCATGAGTTCGCCGAGAGCGTTATACTCTTCGTATTGCTGCGCGCTGCAGGGTTTGGCGGCGTGCTCTCATTTGTACTGGCGCTTGTTGGCGCAAGTCTCACCACGCCGTTAGGGGCGATATTCTCCGTCGCTGCGATACGCGAGCTCGCCGTGGAGCGATTAGGCGAATTATTGTCGATCGCAGCCGGAGCTTTGATTTACGTTGGCGCGACCCATTTGTCTGCGCATATGGGCGGCGAGAGCGGGCGGCGTACGATGTTCACGTTCCTCGCCGGGATCGCCGTCGCCGTCCTCGCGACGGGCGTGCATCATGCGGGGCATTAAGCCGAAAACGCGAATACTTTGAATTGCGTCGATTTTGTTAAGCTTTTGTTAATAAATTGGGCGCAATGTTTAATCATCTTCTCCCAAGAAGATACCCCACCATTACCCCACGATAGTGAGTAGCGGCCGCGTTTCCCCCAAGACGCGCCCGTTTTCTTTTGGCGATTGCACAAAAGAGCGCGATCTATAGCGTTGTTGCTTGCGCCGGATATGAGACGGCGTTTTACGTCTTTGATTTTGCGCGTTTTCGAACGGCCAGCCGCACCGCGCTTGGCCTGGAAACGCTTTAAAAGCCGCATGCCTGGCGGCGGCGGTGATGTCGGTTGATCCTTGATAAGGTCGGTCGTAAAGCATCTTGCAAATAGCGGTTTGGCGAAAAAGAGATGGATTTCCCGTTGTCGCTTTGCTATAGGCTTGCTTCTTAGCGCGGCTATTCCCCGATAGCTCAGTTGGTAGAGCAGCTGACTGTTAATC